>NZ_VUNS01000011.1 GCF_009695545.1 Victivallis lenta
AAAAGTAGATTGCTTTACAGCTCATGAGTGCATGGGGAAGGGGGAATTTGCTTTGGAAAGGAAGAATTTTTAAGAAAAAGTCAGAAATACCACAAAACGACTTGACAAAACCTAACATAGAAGGACAGGTATGGCGCAAACCATGAAAATCCGAATTTACGAAACAGACTTTGAAGGCAATCCTGTCGAATGCACCGGGGAGTATTTTTCCGGGAAGACAGCTCTGGATATCGTCAATGCTATGAAAATGAATCCCTTTCAGGCAAGCCAGACTCCGCTGAATTTCATGCGATGGATGCTTGCAAGTATCGGGCAGGAAAAGTTCGCACTCCCTGACGATGAGGAAAAGGCTTCACTCCTGTTTCTCCAGCGTCTTACAACTCTGGGATACGCCACATTTGTACTTGACGCGGATGAGGTTGATCTTGAGCATCCCATTCCGCCGATGCAGGGAAATCCGAAAAAGCAAGTTCCATCTCCAAAATAAGACTGGAATATATATCTGATTATTAATCGGTTGCGACTGGATATAACAACAACCCATGGCATTGTATGCCACACGAACGGAGCATGGGGCTTCGGTCGGAAACCGGAGAGTTTTTTATGAGAGCAATTTTCATCAACGCCGTCGACCGGAAGGTCGAAGAAATCCAAATCGAAAACGAGCTTCATGCATTTTATGAGCGCATCGGATGCGACATGATCCAGTGCCTTGATGTCGGAGCGAACCATGTTTTGGTCTGCGACGAGGAAGGCCGCCTCCGGAACTGGAAGGTCGGATTCCGGTGGCCCGGATCCGAAGGAATCGCCGGGAATGCCCTGCTGGTCTGCGTGGACAAGAACGACGACTTCACCGATGCAAAAGTCCCAAGAATTCTGATCGAACGCAACATCAAATTCCTCGACCTGGAAAAGACGCCGCTCCCGCCGCCCGCCTTCGGATGCGCTTTTATCCCGGATTTGAGTCCGGAAAGCATCGAGGCGGCAAGGGCGGAAGCCATGCACGATCTCTTACGCAAACGCGGGTGCTGAGCATCGGAAAGCCGGGGGCTTCCGCTCCCGGCGGTTTTCACTGGAAAATATCACTTTCTTTCGGGAAAAAATCGTAGAATGAACTGGATATTCCGAAAAGCCATGCAAATATACGCTCATGGAAAAAATCGCAGGAAAGGAACTGAAATGAAGGGGTTATACGCATATTTCGCATACGGAAGCAACCTGCTGCCGGAGAGGTTGTTTCAGCGTTGCCCGACGGCGGTTCCATATGCTCCGGCGATTCTGCCGAACTACCGTCTGACCGAACGGCTTTATGCCGATGTCGACTATGCACCGGGAGAACAAGTTCACGGGTTTGTATATCTTCTCCGGGCGCATGACGTGGCGCGTCTTGACCGCTACGAGGGATATCCGCAGATTTACCGCCGTTACACCGTGGATGTGATCCTCGACGACGGGACGGAACTGCCCGCGCTGATTTACGAAATGACTCCGAAAACCAAGGAAATCCGCAACAGATTACCCTATCCGGAAGAGTATCGGAAGATCTGCCGTGAGGGGGCGAATCTTCACAGAATCAAAAATCATTTTATCAGAAAAAGGAGGCGCAAATGAAAAAAGAAACTGTCCTGATCGCCGCATACGGCACTCTTCGTTCCGGTGAACGGAATGAACGTTTCTGCCGGAATGCCATTTCCCGCAGAATCGCAACGATTTCCGGAACACTCTATGACACGGGATGGGGATTCCCGGCATTTGTCCCGAAAGGCGATACCCCGGTCACTGTTGAGCTGATTGCAATCCCGATCCGAGACTGGGCGGATGTCGACCGGCTGGAAGGCTATCCCCGCCTCTACGATCGTGTTCTGACGGATTTCCGCCTGCCGGACGGTTCGACTGTTCAGGCATGGATCTACACCATAAACCATCTGCCGGAGCAGGCTAAAGTCATCCCCTCCGGCGACTGGAAAGCGAGGTGAACCATGGAAAAGACTGTCCTTGTTGAACTGACCTCAAAACAGATCAAGCTGACAGAAGGAATCGTACTGGTGGTGCTGTTCGGAAGCATCGCCGCCGGACTGGGGCTGATGTATCTCTGGTTCCCGCTCGGTATCGCGATGTTCTGCATCGCTGGAATTGCCTTCCTCGCATTCTGCGGTATCCGCGTCTGGCGGTGGTGGGTGAACGGATAATGACAACCCACTCCTTCGGAAAGAGGTGGAAAAACAAGCTCCCCCCGCGGGAACCGATACTGCATGCGGGTCTACTTCTTCTGGGATGAGAAAAGCAATCAAGTCGTGGTCGGATGGCTCCCGTCATATCTCAGCAACCGGATCAGCTGAAAACGCTTCTTCCCCCTGAGCAGAAAAATATTTTCATGCCTGATACTTTCCTGATGAGAAACTGTCTCGAACAGTTTTTAAAGCCAACAAATACCGATAAATCAATATAAAACCCTATCAAAACCATATATTTTCCATCTGTTCTCCTTGAATATTTCAATGGCAGCAGTATGTTACGGGTATGACATTACTCATGGTGAAAATCGTGGAGCAGTCTCAATGATGGATGAAAGATGGCTTTCGGTTGACGAGATCGCAGAATATCTTGGAGTCGGCCGGGAAACAATTTACAACTGGATCGAGAAAAGAGCAATGCCAGCCCATAAAGTCGGCAGATGCTGGAAATTCAAGCGGCAGGAAGTTGATGCCTGGGTGGAGTCCGGAAAAGCTGCCGAAGGGTGTGGTGCGCTATGATGAAAAAATCAATGGATGATGATATCCTGAGACAGAAAATCATCGCACTGCTGAAAGAATCCGGCTCTACCTCGTCGGACAGCGATTTGAACGCGGCTGTCATGAACATGCTGAAAATCCTGCCGCCGCCTGTCGTCAAACTGGATGCGAAGAATTCCCTTCCGGTCAGTTCATGTCTGCTTGAAAATGAAATCCCGTATCCTCCTCCAAAGAAAGCTGATTTTACTTTCATCGACCTGTTTGCCGGAATAGGCGGATTCCGTCTTGCATTTCAAAAGGCCGGGGGACGGAGCATTTTCAGTTCGGAATGGGATGAGGCGGCACAAAAGACTTACGAGGCAAATTACGGAGAAATTCCCGTCGGCGACATCCGCGCCGTTGACAAAGATGCCATTCCCGCCCATGATGTGCTTTGTGCGGGATTTCCCTGCCAGCCGTTTTCTCTTGCCGGAGTGTCAAAAAAGAACTCAATGGGACGCGCGACAGGCTTTGAAGATCAGACACAGGGAACGCTGTTTTTTGAAATCAAGGAAATCCTGGCAAGAAAACGCCCTGCGGCATTCATGCTTGAAAATGTCAAAAACCTGTTCCGTCACGATCAGGGGAGGACATTTGAAATCATCCGGCATACCCTTGAAGATGTTCTTGGCTACGTTGTCAACTGGCGGATTGTCGATGGCAGCAAATGGGTCCCGCAGCATCGGGAACGTCTGTTTATTGTCGGATACAACCCTGACCTGATAGACATCAGAAAAGAAGATATTTTCATCCCCGTTGAGCCGCTCATTGAGGAGCATTACAAGGCGAAACAGCTCAAGGACATTATTCTGCCTCATGTGGACGGATACACACTCGGCCCGGGGACATGGGATACGCTTGAACGTCATAAGGCGCACCACGAGGCGGAAGGAAACGGCTTCGGCTACGGACTGCATCATGTTCCAATCAAAGAGAATGAAATAACAAGAACCATTTCCGCCCGCTATCACAAGGACGGAGCGGAAATTCTCATTGAGCAGCCGGGGAACCGTCCCCGCCGTCTGACCGTCGAAGAGGCAATGCAGTTGCAGGGCTATGATCCGGAACATTTCCTGTTCCCCGTCTCCAGGACTCAGGCATACAAACAAATCGGGAACAGCGTTGTATGGCCCGCGATTCATTCATGCGCATTGGAAATAGCAAGAGTTTTGAGAACCCGGAGAAAAGCAAAATGAACCTTGAAATGCGTTGCAAAAACATTTCTTTGACTCGTTTTCTTGAGCTTCTGGATCAGGATAAACTGTTCTGGCTTGTCAAACGTCTTTCCGGAAACGACACGGGAATTACAGGGGGGCACCAGTCCGGGATTTACGTCCCCCGCCAGTTTATGGAGGCGGTCGTTCCTGCGGTTGTGACTACGGAGCAATACAACCCGACGCAGGAAATCTCGTGCTATATTCCAAGTCAGGACTGCCTGAAAACCGGAATTCAGGCGAAATACTACAACAACAAGTATTTTCCTGAAATGAAACTGAAAAAGAAGTATGACGAATTCCGGCTGACCAGATGGGTGGGAACTCCATTGCAGGATGTGGAAAACACCGGCAGCATCTGCATCCTTGCCGGAACATGCAGAAACGGGGAAACGGAATTGCTCGGCTGGGTGAGCAATACGGCGGAAGAAGAGGAGCTCATCGAATACTGGCTTGGCAAAGAAGTGGAGCCGGGACAGATGTATCTATCCTCCGCGTCAGCTGAAAAAAGCGATCTGCCTCTTTTGAAACAGCTGCCGGTTTCATGGCTGAAAACATTCCCGACCGGGCGTGATATTTTTGAATTTATCGAAACGCGCTTCCCTCAAAGCTCGTGGGCAAAGTCCATTGACGAGCTGCTGCTGAAAAGGAGGGCGATGGAATTCGATATCTTTTCCGAGGTTGAGAGACACAATGTTATGCCGAACATCAAAGACGGTTTTACATCGGTGGATGAATTCATCAAATATGCCAACAGCGTGGCAAATCGGAGAAAATCCCGTGCCGGGACATCCCTTGAACTGCATCTGGAGAGCATCTTTCGGTACGAACAGCTGAAATTTGAAGCTCAGGTCATTACTGAGCAGAACAAAAAGCCGGACTTTATATTCCCTTCGGGGAAGGACTATCACAATCCGGCATTTCCCAGCGCAAAACTGCATATGCTCGCATCGAAAACCTGTTGCAAGGATCGGTGGCGGCAGGTTATTTCCGAAGCGGACAGAATTGAAAATAAACATCTGTTCACCTTGCAGCAGGGTGTTTCTTCAAACCAGCTCGCTGAAATGTACCAGCACGGAATTATATTGGTCGTCCCACAGCCGATAATCACGTCTTTCCCGGAAGATTACCGTACCAAAATCATGAATTTGACAAATTTCGTTGATTTCATAAAAGAGAGTCAACAAGCTGTGTGACAATGGATTCCCTGACCAAAGAAAAACGAAGCTGGAACATGAGCCGGATTCGGTCGAATGACACGACACCGGAACTCGCAGTGCGATCGTTCCTCTTCCGGCACGGATTCCGCTTCCGACTTCATGTCAAAAGTCTGCCGGGACATCCCGACATTGTCCTTCCAAAATACAAAACAGTTATTGAGGTTCGCGGTTGTTTTTGGCATCGGCATCCCGGATGCCGACAGGCAACCATGCCGTCCTCAAATGTTGAATTCTGGCAGAAGAAATTCAAACAGAATGTCGACAGAGACAAGGAGACGGAAAAACAGCTGAACGAGCTCGGTTGGAATCTAATCGTGGTTTGGGAATGCGAGCTGAAATCAGATGAATTTCTAAAATCCCTTCCATCCTTAATTCTTAATAAAAGGAATTGCCAATGAATTATGGGAAATCACTTTCCGAGCAGGAATTAAAATCAATAGCCAGTGTTTTGGGAGCAACAGAAAGCATTCTCTCTAAAGCGAACCTTAAGGATTTAATGATTCAGGAGAAACTCCACATCGTAGACGACGGATACCGAAGCAACCAATACGTTTATCGATTGGGGCTGAATAAGCGAGATTGGCTTTACAATTGTTTTGCCGAGACCTGTAATCAAGAGCAGAGTTTCGACAAAATTTATCGTTTTATTGAAGCTGCAATGAATCCAATTAGATATGCTGCTGACTCCGACAGATCGAAATATTTTTCACTCAAGGAAGAATTGAATAAAGTTTTGCTTTTAATTGGACTTTTTGTAGATGAAAGAGGTAAACTTTTGCCTACGAAACAAGCCTCGACTCTTGAGGAGGTTGATGAGCGTGTCAATCACCTTAATGCAGAATTGCAAAAGAGATGCATCCATTACGAAGTGAAAAAGTATTGCAAGAAAGAGCTTCTTCAAAAGGATTTCTTCGATGCCGTATTTGAGGCGTCAAAAGGGCTTGCTCAACGAGTACGTGAAATTTCTGGCATGCAAGGGGATGGAGGACAACTTTTTCAACAAGCATTTTCCTTAAAGAATCCAAGTTTATTTTTTAATTCTCTTAGGACTGAGTCCGAGAAAAGTGAATTTACCGGACTGAGCGAGTTACTTCAGGCTATTTTCCACCTCGTCCGTAATCCCGCAGCCCATACACCTAAAATCAACTGGAAAGTAGAAGAGGAAAAGGCTCTTGACATTCTGACAGTCATTTCATTTGCTCATAAGTATCTCGATGAATGTCGTCAGATGCCTGGGAAGTTGACCCAAAAATAGAAAATAAAAAGTGGCAGGAGCTTCGATAATAATGGGACTTGATATCTACATCAGCAGAAAAACATCGTCCGGCAAGGAATGCCTTATCCACTGGCACAAATTCGGGCCTCTGGCCGAATGGCTCAGGAAAAAGATTTACGATGGGAAACTGGACTGCAATGAGCGCCCCCTGGATTACCTTGCGCTGGTGTCTTTGCACGAAAACTGCGTTGCCGCGCTGGATTCAGAGAATTGGAAAGAGAAAATGCAGGAACAGCTTTTCCCCGTAAAGTCGGATTTCGCCTGGACGGGGCGGCGTGAACTTGCCTATTTAAAGATGATGGAGGCTATCGCCGAGGACATTGAAGATGTGTCCCAACCGGGAGACGGGGAAGAACTGCTGATTCAGATAACGTATTGAGTGATGTACCATGAACCACGAGCAAATCAAGACTATCAAACATAAGGTCGTGTATATTAAGGATAGAAGGCATAAAGATGAGCGAAACGGGTAAAAAATCCCTTGTGGTCTTTCAGGACAAGACTATTCGCCGGACATTGCACAATGATGAATGGTATTTTGCCGTGGTTGATGTTGTAGCGGTTTTGACGGACAGTGTCAATCCGACGGATTACATCAAAAAAATCCGTCGCCGCGATCCGATACTCGCGCAAGGGTGGGGACAAATTGTCACCCCCCTTTCCATCGAAACGGCTGGCGGGGTTCAAAAGGTGAACTGTGCCAATGTCAAAGGACTGTTCCGTATCATCCAGTCCATCCCATCGCCCAAAGCAGAACCGTTCAAGCAGTGGCTGGCGCAAGTTGGCTACGACCGGGTGTTGGAGATCGAAAATCCCGAACTCGCCCAGGAACGCATGAAAGAACTCTATGAGCAGAAAGGTTATCCAAAGGATTGGATTGACAAGCGGTTGCGCGGTATCGCCATTCGCCAGAATCTCACCGATGAATGGAAAGCGCGAGGTATCACCGATGAACGAGATTTTGCCATCCTTACTGCGGAAATCAGCAAGGCAACTTTCGGTATGACGCCGTCTGCCTACAAAATCTACAAAGGATTGAATTCACCGAATCAAAATCTCCGCGACCATATGACAGACCTGGAACTGATTTTCACCATGCTCGGCGAACGTGTCACTACGGAACTTTCCAAACAGGAAAAACCTACCTCCATGCCGGGACATAAATCGGTGGCGCAACGAGGCGGCAGGGTTGCCGGGAATGCCAGAAAAGAGACGGAAAAAGAATTAGGGCACTCCATTATATCCGAAGAAAATCATCTCTCCAACGATGAACTGCCTGGAATCGGAGAAGGCGAAGATAAATGAGTCATAAGCAGGACAAAGCCGCCAAACGCAAAGCAAAGCTGAAGGCGCGGAAATTTCACGCTGAGCAACATCGTCTGTACCAGAGCGGACGTATCGCCGATGCGCTCATGGATCTGTGTGCCGATGTTCTGCCGGAGTATGTCGACGATTCCAGGGGGATCGACCTTGTCGGGCGCAATATTCTCTGGCGCATGGGCATGGTCGCGTGGAATATCGCCGTCACCGGCCGCCGGGAGATTGATGAATCCTCTATCAACACGATGAAGCTGGATGAGGAATCCCGGAGGATGGTGCGGGATGAAGTCAACGCGCTTGTCCGGCTCAAATACAAGAAATATCCTGATCTCCGGACCTCCATTTCAAATGTATCCGCTGTCAATGCCGCCGGAGTTGCAAAGCTGAAAGTTGTTCTCGGCGATACATTCCCTGCTGTGTCCATTCCTGATTTTACCGATGAATCCGGACTTCTTACACCGGAACAACTTCTTGCCAAACGCAAGGCATTGGGACTCTCGCAGGTTAAGTTTGCCGCCGCGCTCAACGTTTCCGTGAAGAAGGTCTCCGCATGGGAGCATGGGAAGGCCGAACCAAGTGAGGATGAAATAGAAAAGATAGCCGCTCTTTTTCGTGAGAAAGTTTGCTGCAACAAATGAATGACCGCGTTTACATAGCGATTGACCTGAAATCCTTTTATGCCTCGGTGGAGTGCGCCGACCGGAAACTCGACCCGTTGACGACCAATCTTGTGGTTGCCGACCAGTCCCGGACGGACAAGACGATCTGTCTCGCGGTTTCCCCGGCGCTGAAAGCCTGCGGCATCCCCGGACGGCCGCGCCTGTTCGAAGTGGTGCAGAAGGTCCGGCAGGTCAACGCCCAGCGGCAGCGCATCGCGCCGGGACACCGATTCAGCGGCAAGTCCGTGAGCGCCCCGGAACTGGCGGCGAACCCGTCTTTGGAACTGGACTACATCGTCGCCGTGCCGCGCATGGCACGTTACATCGAGGTCAGCTCTCAGATTTACGACATCTACCTGAAATACGTCTCACCGGACGACATTCACGTCTATTCCATCGACGAAGTGTTCATCGATGCGACCCCGTATTTGAAACTCTACAAACTCTCTGCCTGCGATTTTGCCGTGAAGCTGATCCGAGAAGTCCTCGCCGCCACCGGGATCACTGCGACTGCGGGGATCGGCACGAATCTGTATCTTGCCAAAGTCGCAATGGATATTGTGGCAAAACACATTCCTGCAGACGAAAACGGGGTTCGAGTCGCCGAACTGGACGAGCAGTCCTACCGGGAGAAACTCTGGACGCACCGACCGCTGACAGACTTCTGGCGAGTTGGCAAAGGTTACGCCGCTAAACTGGAATCCCTGGGGCTGCGGACAATGGGCGATGTCGCCCGGATGTCGGTCAAGTGCGAGGATGTCCTTTACCGGACCTTCGGCGTCAATGCGGAACTGCTGATCGACCATGCCTGGGGCTGGGAACCGGTCACCATTGCGGAGATCAAGGCATACAAACCGGAGAACAACAGCATCAGTTCCGGTCAGGTGCTGCAGGACCCGTATGAATTCGACAAAGGGAAACTGGTCGCCCGTGAGATGACCGACCAGCTGGTGCTCGATCTCGTGGAAAAACATCTCGTGACCGATCAGCTGGTCCTGACCGTGGGATATGACGCCTCCAATCTGACCGATTCGGACCGCCGCATGAGATATGCCGGGCCGGTTCGAATCGACCATTACGGCAGAGAGATTCCCAAGGAGGCACACGGCTCGGTTAACCTTGATCGCTTCACCTCATCCGGCAGAATTATTACGGATGCCATGATGAAACTGTTCGACCGCCGCGTCGATCCGAATCTGCTGGTTCGGCGCATCACCGTTGTGGCGGCGCACGTCCTTAACGAGAAGGATGTCCCCGCCGCCCCGGAGGAACAGCCCGATCTCTTTACGGATTACGAGGCTCTGGAAAAACAGAAAGCGGCGGAACAGGCGGAGCTGGACAAGGAGAAGCGTCTTCAGCAGGCAGTTCTCAACATCAAAAAACGTATGGGAGCGAATGCCATCCTCAAGGGCATGAATCTGGAGAAAGGCGCGACAGGCAAGGTGCGGAACGAACAGATAGGAGGACATCGGAAATGAACAGTCCTTATGCCGACATCATCCACTTGCCGCACCACGTCTCGCAGAACCATCCGCAGATGCCGATGCTCGACAGAGCCGCACAGTTCGCGCCATTTGCCGCGCTGACGGGATATGATGACAGTATTGCTGAGGCCGGACGGCTCACGACGGAACGCCGGGAACTAAGTGAACAGGAACAGAACGAACTTAACAGGAGATTCGATTTCCTGATAAGCAGGTTGAAAGGTTCCTCCGAGGTGGATATAGTACACTTCGTTCCGGACGTGCGAAAACCCGGCGGAGAATATCAAACGACTACGGGATCAATAAAGAATATATCTCTTCCAGAACGAATCATAACTTTGGATACCGGGGTGATCATTCATCTGGATGATATTTCGTATATTGGCGGATCAATTTTCTCCGAAATGATGGAGGATTCGTGAAATGTTGTTACCGCTTTTAGCAGAGAGGCTCATTCAATTTTAACATATGATTGAAACAGAATTCGCTGATTGTGCGTAATTTCAAGAGGTGAAAAATGGCTGCGGCAATGAGGATCTATCATGCGGGGGATCTTTTTGATTTCAAACATCTTTCTGGCAACCGCCTGCTGAGCGATGCTGTTCAAAAGGTCTCCCATGGCTTTTATCAGACGATTCTGCCCCAGGATACAGAAGGGAACCAGCTTCGCAACACCAGTATCCGGAATGGTGATCTGAAACTGGTCATGAGCTGTCATCTGGCTCTTTTTAATTTTGACGGAACAGATCTTGACTCCGGAACCGTGGTCGAGTTTATGATCACCAAGATGCTGGATATTCCTTGTGTCCTCCTGCGGACGGACTTCCGAAATGCCGGGGATCAAACAGTCTCCAGCGATCCATGGAATTTGATGTGTTCGGATTACCCCCGCTCATTGACAGTGCGGATCCATGCTATGAATCTCTATCATCAGTACGTATCCGGTCCGGATGGTTTAAGCGCTTATCTGGGCGAGATCGCCACACAGGTCATTTCCGGATTTGATCGTGTTCGCACCATGCCTTCCTTGTTTCAAGGCGATTTGGCAAAAGCGGAAAAAATCTATTCCTGGGTTGCCGAGGCCTGTGGAAATGAACTGGGCAAGGTAATGACAAAAGAGCGGATTGAGCAGATTGTCAGAGAAAAAGCAGAACTGGATTTGCTCTCATAATTTAAGCGCATGAATGGCGATATAAAGTACAGTTTTCTGTAATACAAATAACCGTTCACGCCTATGCGGATGAAGCACTCAGAGAAGAACTGAAATGAGTTATACAGAGTATCATGACACGTTGAGCAAATTCGTCCGGCTGCGTGTGCGTCCCTCAACTCTTCCTGCTTTCGGCTTCCATAGCGAAGACGGATTCGGCTGGTTATATACAGTTCCCATTGATGGTACGCCCCTTGAATGCCACGTATCCATCTCCGCCAAGGGAGTTGTCTCCGAGAGGGTGCTGGACTCCGAGTCCGGGGATGAATACACCCTGTATCGAGTGGCAAATGCAAACGGGAGGTTTGTCGGTCTGGTGCGTAAAGCGGTCACATCGCTCCTGAAACGGCTAGCCGCATCCTGCTTTGAGCGGAATGTCTTTATCCAAAATCAGAGCCGTGAACTGCTTGAAACTGTCAGGAGTCAGTGGGGAGAAGAACTTGAATTCCTCTGGGAAGACAGTCCTGAATCTGCTGTACTGCGCAGGGCGGACACGGGGAAATGGTATGCAGTGATGATGCGGCTTCCCAAACGGAAATTCGGTCTGGCGGATGATTCCATATCGGAGTTTATTCTCCTGCGCATACCAAATGAAAAAAGAGATACAACTCTCGCCGACAGGCGTTTCCTGTCTGCCTTCCATATGAACAAGCGGACGTGGTTCGCTATTCAGCTGGACGGGCATATGAAGATTACGGAAATTCTACACTTGGTCGAATGTTCACGAGATCAGGCAGTCAAAAAGTGATCTCCCGTGTAAAGACTACAGCTCAGCCGATCTTTTTTTTGCAAGATCAACAACGTCAATCTGCCGCCCATCAAGATTTCTCCGGCAATGGAAACTCCTACGATGTATTTCCCCAATGCTTTCTTTCGACGATTCCGGGTCGCTCACATCATCCTGGCGTGCCTTTTCCAACACTCGGATCCAGCGACGTGTACTTTCGTAAGGAAGTTCTTTCAGTTCGCTGTATTCTTGAATCGTCAGACCGCTGTCCCAATATTCGGACAGTTGCGCCTCCCAATAATCTCGTCCTTCGCGTCCCATGCCGTCCTCCCATTATTACGGTTTGTGGAAGAACATACCACACTGTCTGACTCAAATCCAGATGGGGCTGGCTGGGCGCTTACCGGACAGCGTAGTGCCGTCAAAACCTTTTGCCACTGCAATTTCTATGCCGTCAATCAGCAGCCGAATCCCTGAGTTATCATTCGCATTGGTCTGCAAAGGCTTGATCTCTACCAGCTCCAGCGATTCCGATTCGCCCGTATCGGCCTGGCGCGCCTTTTGTAACACTCGGATCCAACGACGTACACTTTCGTAAGGCAGCTCTTTCAAGTCACTGTACTCTTGGATCGTCAAACCGCTGTCCCAATACTCCGAAAGTTGCTCTACCCAATAATCCCGTCCTTCGCGTCCCATGTATTCCTCCCATTATTCTGGTTTGTGGAAGAACATAACACGCATGCAATCTCAAATCCAGATGTAGCTCACCGGGCGGTTACCGGTGTTGTCTGCATCGGCCTCCCGCGCCTGCCGGTTGATTCTTTTCCCCTCAGAAGAGCGGAGAAAAAACAGAAAACGTCCGAGAGCTCAACCCGGGAAAGAATTGTGCGGGGGGCTCCACTCTCGTGGTTCCCCCCGCACACCGGATTCTCCGCGAAACGTCGTTGCGAAAAAGCGTTATTCCGAAAGGGCAAACGGATACTCATTCTCTCCGCGCGGAGTCAGCGAGACATGCTCGCATGTTCCGAGAAACTTCAGATCGTATTCGCCGTAAAAACCGTTCCAGACAGCTTCCCCGTTCTCATCCGTGGCGACAGTGGTTTCCGTGTGCCATTCGTGATTGATGAGCGAATCCAAAATCCGGTAAGAGGGTTTTTCAGTGAAATCCGGACCGATGAGGCCGGCATTGAATCGGCTTTCATCACCATAGGCAGTTCCGTCGCATAGATTCCAGTAAACGATGGACTGGCAGTTTTTCTGGCTGAACCAGACCCGGTAGAAGTTTCTCAGAAGTTCCCCCTGTATCTCCCGGGCAATGTCCCGGGGAAACTCCGGGTAGCACGGCAAGGAAATTTCCGAAATGTGGAGCGGAAGATTCAACTGCCCGAGCTGATCCATCACCTGCAGGAGATGGGCCGGATCAAAGAAACTTCCGGTTTCCATTCTCACCGCACTCTCCACATCCCCGTACAAATGGAACTGCAGGCCTAGCCCGTCCAGTTTGGCGCCGCGCCTCAGGAGGCGGTCAGCGAGAAGAAACATGGGCGAACTGTCATGAGCGAAGGACCGGAAAGAGATATCGGTTCCGTCGTTGTAGATGAATTCGTCCATGACGGGAAAATATTTTTCCGCCATTTGAAAGGTTTGATACACATAATCCGGCGGGACGGTCGCATCGCCGATGGTCGGACATTTCCGCGGATGATAGGTGAATGATTCGTTGACCACATCCCATTTCCGGATTCTTGTTCCATAGCGGCGGCCAAGTTCCATGATCCGTTTTTCCAACAGGAACATGACCTCGCGGGAATCCTTCGGAAGCCACGAAGGGACAAAGTTGTCGCAGAAGATCCAATGTCCCTTCGGCGCAATCCGGTTCTCCTCGCACCAGTCGATCACGAGATCTGCGGGCGGTCGACGTTCCATCACAGGACTGTCCGCGGAATAGCGGAATTCCCCCCGCTCCGGTTCTGTCGAATCCCAGAAAAGCGGGACAACCGCCTCATTGAAAACCCTGCGGAAGAACTCTTCGTATGCCGCATTCTTCTCGTTGTCGGAAAAGTCTTTCAGTTTGAAGGCATTGCATCCGAATTTAAAATCGTGTCCCGTCTGGCGGATCCTGATTTCGCAATTTTTCAGCGGCCTTCCGGCGCGATCTTTCAGAAGGATCGTTCCCCATCCCATGCGATTGCGCTTGATATCCAGCTCCACGCGTTCCCATGTTCCGGCTTTCGGATGTTCAAATTTGCGCAGCAGTTGTCTGGCCAAATCGCGTGATTTTTTTTCGTCGAACATAGATTCCTCCCAACTTGTTTCAGAAAAATCAAACCTGTGACTTCCGAATACTATATCACTGAAATATTTGAAAAAAAGTGAAATCACGGTATATTATATTTGAAAATGCGGAATGACATTTGGTAAATCATCATGTTGAAATTCGATTCCCTTCAGACACTTTTTTCAGATCTGAATCCGAAGTGTTATTACAGCAGCGGGCGGACACGTTATTACCAGAGAGAACACCACGACATTTTACGCTGGCGGCAATCTTCGGAGGAGATGGAGAAGATGCTGCTCCGCTGTACGCTGTATTGCAGAACACGCTCATGGGTCGGGGATTACCACCGCAGAGAGTATCCGCCCTTTCTGAACATCGGTCTGATTCATTCCGGAGAAACAGCCATCCGGAGCGGAGGCCGATGTTACCTGGCCAAACCCGGAGATCTTTTTTTTCTTGCTCCGGAAACGAAATATGAACTGTTGACTCCCCGCAGCTGCGAGCGATCTGCGCTTCTGATTTCCGGACCGGTTCTGGAGTCGATTCTGCGTGAGGGGGAAGGAACTCGAAGCCCGTTTTTTTCAGCCGGGGATGCAGCGGTCGCGGAACGGTGGTTTGATCGAATGAATGTTCTTCTTCCGGAATCATTTCGGCTTCCGGTCTGCCGGGAAATTTCGGGTCTCTGTTTCGAACTGCTCCAATATCTGAGTTGTCCGGCTCAGAAACCGGCCCTGCCCGCCATCCTGCAAAATGTTTTGGAAAAACTCAGACAGGATTACGGAAAATCCATTGAGATGAAATCTCTCGCTGATTCTTCCGGAATCAGTGTTTCCACGCTGACCCGCCTGTTCAAACAACATCTCGGGAAAACTCCGCACCAGTATCTGATCGGACTGCGGATGCGTCAGGCGGCACGTCTGCTGGAACAAAACTCATTTTCCGTGAAGGAAATCGCCGGACTGGTCGGCTACGGAAACGCCTTGAACTTCTCCACGGAATTCCGGAAATTTTTCGGAAGATCTCCTCGAAGCTGGAGAACAGCAGGTTCTTCTCCGACAAGCCGCCGCTGAAGATCGCCCGACAGGGAATCAACATTCCCGCAAAGCGCCGACGGCGATGATGTAATCGCCGGATTCATCAAACCGGCCATTGAAAGTCCGGTACTTTGCGGCTGCGGATACTCGAGTGCCTCGATCTGCATGGCGAATCGACGGTCAGCGAGATCATCTCCGGAGTCTCCGGTCCGCAGAGCGCGGTTTCGCAGCATCTGAACAAGATGCGTCTGGCCGGGATCGTCGCATGCCGCCGTGAGGGCCGGCAGATCTTCTATCGGATCGCGGCGGTCAATGCGGTTACGATTTTGAACTGTCTGCGCAGCAAATACCGTTCTCTGCGCGAATCCGGTTCTCCGGAAGCGCGGACGTAAAAGATACGCGCCTCCGGAGAGAATCATCCGGTTCAGTATTGCCGGATCCAGTCCGGATTGTAGTTGTAGTCGCGGTCGCCGCCGGGGTAGAGCCGCTTCCAGAAGCTCGTGACGCCGTCGGTGTTGGAGAGCTGGATTGCGGCGTCGACGAGTCCGCCGGGTTTCTTCCGGCTCTCGACCCGGATGACGAGCGTGTTTTCTCCCGGCTTGAGCAATCCGTCCGGAATCCGGTAGACGCGGCGGCCTGCGGCGGAGGAGCCGATCTCTTTTCCGTTCAGGAAAGTGCGGTCTGAGCTGTTGATGGTTCCGAGTTCGGCGCGCATGTTCTTCGCCGTGGCCTGTTCCGCGGTCAGTTTGAAGCGCAGCCGGTAGAAGCTCACCCCAGCGTAGTCGCGTTCGAGAAACGCCTCGTAACCGACTCCGGGCCGGACCGATTCGCCGCCGAGTGTCTGCTGACCGCTGAGCCATTTGCCGGAACCGTCGAACCCGGACTGCCGGTTTTCGGCGAGTCCCTCGTCATTCGGGTCGAGCGAGAACTCCCAGCGCAGATTTCGTAGCGGAATCGTGAGACTGCGATCCGGCAGATAGGGCGATGCGCTGTTCGCCAGGGCCGCGCCGTGTGACGTCAGCACTGCGGAGATCAGACGGGCATATTTCGCAGCGGCCATTTTCCCCGTGTCGAAGCTCTCCGGCGTGAGCGAACTGAAGAAGTAGCTGCCGCAGCCATGGTTCACCCGGACCAGAACCGCCGGGGAGGTCGCGTCCGCACTCTTCGGAAACCTGGAAAATTCCGGCAGTTCGGGTTTGCCGCGCCAGTAGAGTTCGCATTCGCTCCATCCCTCCATCCAGTTTCCGTTTCCGGGAGTGAGCGTGACTGCTTTTTCCGTCTTCGCGGAGCGTTTCATTTCCATCGGGAACGGCAGCCACGAACCGTACCAGTTCCCGCCAGTGTGCAGATAGAGAATCTTCCCGCCGTTGTAGACGTAGTCGGAGAGTTGGAGACTCCGTTTTTCGAGCTCCTTCCAGTCGGGGTCGGAGAGGATCAGCAGCCGGAGCGAGGCGAGGTTTTCGAGGTCGCTTTCGCGATAGCGGACGCCGAATTTGTCGAGCAGCGCTCTGCCTTTTTCTCCTCCGGAGAACCCGACCTCCCCATATGCCGGGCGACGTTCGGCGAGATAGTCGATCATGCGGCAGAACACGGTGGTCGCAACCGGGTCGAGCAGCAGTCGTTCGCCGATTTCGAGCTGAGAGCCGATCCAACCGCCGTTCGGGCCGCGGTACTCCAGCAGCGGCGTCTGATAGAGGTCGAAGCCGCTGACCAGCAGCGACAGGAGGTTTCCGGTCTGCGGGCGGCGGAAGACGTTGGCCGCGACCATGCCGCGGTTGCCCCAGTCGGTCCAGGAGGCGTTCGACCAGACGTGTCCCGGTTCGGCGATGCCGTAGGCCGGATCCAGCGAGTGACTGCCGCGCCAGTAGGAGAAATCCACGTCGGAAAATCCCTCCAGCACGGGGTGTGAGGGGGCGTTGATGAACGCCTGACGGCTGCGGATTTTCATCAGCTCCGGCGAGGCGTTCCGGGGCTGTTCCATCACGAGTGTCCGGATTCCGCGTTTGTCGGCGAGCGCGGAGAAGTCGGGCAGGTCCTTCCGGTCGCGGATTGCGCCGGGAGCGACCACGAGCGGCAGCGCCGGGTCGAGCCGGTCGAATGTATTGACCGGGACGATCTCGTAGCCGAGCTGTTTCAGCGCCGAAACGAATTCCGGCTTTCCGCCGTAGAGCGCTATTTTCCGGACGGCCGGGAGAACCTGCGGGAAGAGCTGGATCTTCTGCGCGGCGGCGAGTTCCGGCGCATCGGGCGCATCGGAAAGATACCGCACATGCAAAGTATACTCCCGCCGGACGCCCGTTTTCGGCAGCTTCAGCTCGAATGGAACGATCTTTTGGGTGAACGGGGCGAGTCGCAGCGGCAATTCGGTTTTCGCCGCCGCCGCGCCGGAACCGTCGAGCAGGACGATTTCGACCGTGCCGTCCAGCGTTTTTTCTCCCATGTGGATGACGCCGAATCCCTTGCGGAGTGTCTCCCCGCTCCAGAAGGCGTGGTCGTCCTCGTAGTAATCCCTGCCCGCTCCGACGATTTTGCAGATGGTTTTTTTCATCGCCTGCCGGAACGGGGTCGAAACGAGATTCGGGCGGAAATCGAGCTCCGGTCCGAACGGATCGAAGAGCGGCAGCACATGGGAGCCGATCAGCGATTCCGGTTTCACGCCGGGCCGCGTCAGGTCGCCGTCGAGCCGCGGGGCGGGCGGGCATGAGCGCGCCGCCGTGAGAAAGCGGCCCGAAACATACTCGAACGGCGCGAGGCCGGAGAGCCCGTCGTACCGCCAGAAAAAGACCGTCCGGTTCACCGATTCGGCCAGAATCTTCGCGTAGAAGTCGGCAATGAAATCGTATTCCAGGTTTTGATCAAACCCGTCGTGTCCGGAGCCGGCGGCGAGCAGGTCGTTGCGGGCGCCGTCCCAGGCGAATGTCGCCGTGACGGTTTTTTCGCGGTAGGCGGCGGGCCCGAGGATGCGCGCGGCGTTCTCCAGCCAGTAGTAGAACTCCGGCTTGTTGCGGATCTGACCCCACAGATTCAGATGGGCGTAGGAGCCGTGGTACGGAATGGCGTATTCTCCACAGTAGACCGTTACGGCGCGCTCTTTCGAGTAACGCTCGAAAAACGCCGCCAGTTCCGCGAACGGCGCGCCCCAGGTGTGATAGAGGTGGATTCCGTAGGCATTTTTCACATGGCCGGAGGCGCCGGTCAGCACTTCGGCGTCCGGGAAATATTCGTGCACGTGATCGGCGACGAGATTGAGTTTCTCCGAGCGGATCGTCGGATCGCCGGGAAGATTCGGATCGCCGCCGCTGCGGAGTTCCTCCGTGCCGTCCGGCAGGCGGTAGAGATGCTCCTTCGCGTTTCTCGACATCGCGGTGTAGGCCGGATTGTTCGCACTTGCCGACATCTGATAATAGATGTTGATCAGAACGGCCGCCACCGACGGGTGATTGTCGAACCGGCCGGAGTCGACAGCCTCCCGCGCGAGCGAACGCCACAGGGCGAGGCACTCTTCGGCGGTGTGCGTGTTGTACTCGTCGTAGGTGAGCTCGATCCGCTCGATGCAGAGGAACCCCTCCTCGTCGGCGATGTCGTAGAAGGAGGCGGCATTCATGCGCTGCGTGTAGGCCGCGTTGATGCCGAAGAGCTTCATCAGCCGGATGCTCTTGCGCGTCATGTTTTCCATCGTGTGCCACAACGGGGCCCACATTCCCTGCCACGAGGAGTCGGTGTTGACCATGACCGGTTTGCCGTTCAGCAGGAACCGGCCGTTTTCGGCGGTCAGTTCGCGGAATCCGAAGCGCAGCGTGGCTGCGTCGACGATGCCGGCCCCGTTCGACGTGAGGCGGCAGTCGAGGTAGTAGAGGTTCGGTTCGTCGACGCTCCAGAGCTTCGGCGTGACGTAGTCGAGCGTGACTGTCGGAGCGAAGGGACGGCGTTCGGTGTGGACCGTCTCCCCGGTCGCGGCGTCGCGGAAGGTGAATTCCAGCGTGCCGTCGAACGATTCCGGCAGCGTGCCACCGTGGAAGTCGATCCGCAGTTTCCGCGCCTTTACAAAAGTAAATACCCGGGGATTTCCGAAGTTCCGCAACGGCCGCGTGCAGAGCCAGACGTTGTCCTGAAGTCCGGCGCGAGCCGCATCTCCCGGCAGATCTTCCGGTGAGGTCGCGACGTAAATCGTATTTTTCTCCCCTTCCGGACGCAGATACCGCGTGATGTCGACCTGGAAGGCGGGAGTGTTGCATTTGAGGCGCGGCTGATGTTCGGGCAGGGGAACGCGCTGTCCGTTCACGACCACGATTCCTTTCGTGTAGAGCGCGTCAAATTTCAGAAGCGTCTGCCGTCCGGCGCTCTCCGGTGGCGTGGCGAACTCCCGGAAATACCACCCCTGGCGATAGTCGTTGTACGATTTGCCGCGCACTTTTTCGACGGCCCGTCCGTCGCTTGTGCGGAAGAAGTTGCACATCGCTCCCATCCTCCAGAAACCCGGCACGAGAAAGTATCCCCACTCCTCCGAAAGCGGCGGAGGGGTCTCCTGTTCCTTTTCGCAGAGCGTGAATCTCCAGAAGCCGTTGAGGCTGATGTCGGTGCGCTCTCCGGCGGTTTTGCGGAACGCCTTTGAGAGATCCTGATCGTGGAGTTTCTCCGGCGCGACGCGCGCAATGCGCGTCTCCGGGAAGTAAACGTGATCCGCTCCGGCTGCGGCAAGCGTCCCGAGAAGGAGCGCGGAAAACAAAGCTCGAATCATCAAATCATCTTCTCCATAAAGAGGTTCTGGTTTATCGGATCTCCGCCGGATCGAAAAATTTCCCCTCCGGCACGATCAGTGCCCGCAACGTGTTGCCGACGCTGTACAGCACGATCAGCTCCTTGGGCTTGTTTTTCGCCGGATCGGAACCCGCGAACTGGTTGTTGACGCCCGCCTTTTTCTTCTCCGCCATCATGGTTTTGACGGTTTTGAGCATATCGGCGGTTTTCGAGCCGTACCCGTAGGTGGCGCTGTAAACGGTGAGCGCTTCCGTGACCGGATAATCACCGCCTGTGCGGACGATGATCGGGGCGGAGTATTCGCCGACGGAAAGAGTGCGTTCTTCGCCGTTGACCCGGATTGTCGCAATCAGCTCCTTGGTTTTCATGCGGGCGGGGTCGCCGAGGATGGCCGTGGCGTTTTTCGCGCTCAGTACGAGGAATTTTCCTTCGCGCAGCCGTCCGGAAACAAATGCCGTCGCGTCGCATTTCCGGTCGCCCGCGCCCCAGGTCGCGCGAACCACTTCAAGCGGAAGATCCGCGGCGGAAACGAGGAGGGCGGCGAACAGGGCCGCAAGAATCGTGTGGAGTTTCATTTCATTCACTTTCTCTGGTTGGGGTTGGGGATTCTGTCGGGGAAACGGGGGTTACCAGGTCCATTCGAGCGTGCTGTTCCACCAGTTCCCCTTGTTCCAGTTTTCATACTGCTCGGTGCGGGTGGCGGCGTTCGCGTGGCCGTCCGCCCAGGACATGTTGATTCGCTGCGGGTTGTGCGCGGCCCACGAGAGCGCCATCCAGCCCTCCTGGCCGGAAGCTCCGAGATTGAAGCGCATGACATAAGGGTCGAGTGTCGGCACGCGCCCCTCCATCAGAAGCGGAAACTTCGAAGGACTCTTGATCTTCTTGAACAGCAGAGTCGTGATGTCACCCTCCTTGACACGCGGACTGGAATTGTCCTCCCCCGAACATTTCGTTCCGTCCGAGAAGAAGCAGTCGACGTTGATCGGATAACAGAATCGGCGTACCTGATCCTCGACGTCCGTGACGGATGGATGCGGCCCGGCCTTCGGACAGCGGCTGAGCTGTTCCGATTCCGGCAGCACGTTTGTTTTAACCATGACGCTCATGTAGGTGATGCCGCCGTTCAGTCCCTGCGTAATGATCGCATCCCCGTTCGACAGACTGTAGGTGATGATGCCGGTGGTGATCTGTTTCATGTTGTTGAGGCAGGAGATGCTGCGGCTCCGTTCGCGCGCCTGGTTCAGCGCGGGCAGCAGCATCGAAGCGAGAATCGCAATGATCGCAATCACCACGAGGAGCTCGATGAGCGTGAAGAGGCTGCTGCGGTTCGTTTGGGCGGCGGAGAAGCGGCGGCGTTTGTTTTCGTACTGTTGTCTCTGTTTCATTTGGATCTCCATGGTTCGGGGTTGTTATTCCGACAAGGGTTGAAAACGGGGGGACTCATCCCGGTGCGGCGCGGGAGGCTTCAGCTCTCTGCTCGGGGAGGCGACGACGGTTGCGATCCTGACTTCGCTCAGCAGCCCGAACGACTTCAGATGCCGGGCACCGGGAGAGGCATAGTTGAAATCCGACGGATCGACCATGTCGCCGGGATCCGCGCCGAATGGACCGAACGAGTTGCGGCGGCTTCCGTAGACGGTGATCTCGATGAGGTTGCGGCCGGGTTTGAGCTCTTTTCCCAGATTCAGCCGTTCCGGATGCAGCAGCGCAATGCGGGGTTCTCCGCCGTTCACGGCGATGCCGATGGCCGTACCGCGCCATTCCGGAATCCACGGAAATGCCGGCGTGCCGGCCGGTTCGTTCCACTCGAACTCGAAACTGCAGTTCATGTTTCCGGAGTAGTACGGGTAACCCTGCATTCCCCAGTCGCCCGGCGATACCGTCCGCACCGGAAGGGTCAGCTCGTTCTCGAAGACGCCGAACTCCCCGAGCAGATAGACCGCCTCGAATCCACTCATGTCTCCGCAGTAGCGACAGCTCAGTTCGAGGATGTTTTCTCCCATTCGCAGCGCATCCGGCGGGAGCGGCGTCATCCGCAAACTCGCGTCGCACCAGAAGCCGCTGTCCCGGAATTCGACCGGACGGCCGTTCAGCACAATTTCATATCGATCCGCCTCTTCGAGCGCGAGCGAAATCTTCTCCGGTTTTTCGCGGCAGTCGAAGCGGAAACGCAGGGTCGCACCGACGCAGCGGCTGCTCTTTCTCATCTGCCGCTGCTTCCATGGTTGAACCATCTCGTGACTGCGTTCGGGTTCTCCGAGCAGCCGTCGCGCCGCCGCGTCCGCCTCGCGCACATGGCCGTATCCGGCAACCGCGCCGCCGAAGGAGTATTCCGCAAAATCGAGCACGAGAACATTCGGCTCGTCCGGCTGAACGAACCATGGCCCGGAGGAGTGATGCAGAATTTTCACGGATTCCGCCGGGGGAAGGGGGGCTTCCGCAGCTTTGGCCGCTTCCTCTCCGGCAGTTGCAAAGAGCCGTGATTCGAGCCGTCCGAAATTCGTTTCGAACTCCCACCAGCCGTTCCGGAAAAACGCATTCACTCTGCGGCGCGTCCCGGTCGTCGGATCGAGTTCGAGCGGAATGCGGGCGGGATCCCCCTTCCAGCGGATGAACGCACGCGGGATCGTCAGCGTCCGTTCGTCGGCGCTCTTCGCATCCATGTCGCTCCCGAGCGGCAGCGGACAGCCCGTGTTGCAGAGGAAAAGCCGCCGTTCCCCGTTTTCCCCACACACCTCGTTGAAGAGGAGCGGCTCGACGAAGTTTCCATTTCCGTCGCGCACGGAGACGGTTTGCTCGGCAGCGAGTGCCGCCGGCAGTTCTGCGAGCGTCACGGGACGGAACTTCTGATAAATGCGGCCCGCGTCGGGGTGGGGGAGCGCGTCGACGAACCCGGGAGCCGCTCCGAGATAGACGACTTTCCCTCCGGCATCGGCGAATTGTTCGAGCAGTTTCAGGGTCGTTGAGCGGATCGTCCGGAGTTCCGGCACCACCGCTGCGACGTAGGAGGCGCAGCCGACGCGCAGGTTTTTCCCATCGACGCTCCCGATTTCGGAGAGCATCGCCTCGTCGCCGTAGTCGAACGCAAGTTTAGCGCGCAGCAGCATGTTGCGCAGGCGCGGCAGTCGGCGGCTTTCGCTTTCGTAATCGGCCCGCGTGCAGGCTGTGAGCGGCTTCCAGAACCAGGTCGATTCGAGCGGATGCACAACCAGGATCGGCCGCACCGGATTTCCCGAACCGAGCAGAGTGCCGATGGATGCAATGTGATCCTGCAGGATTTTTTCCACGCGGAAGTAAGGCGATTGGTAGTGGATGCTCGGCGGATAGTCCCGCTTCGCCTCGCCCCGGAGCGTATAGAACGCCAGATGGCTGCAGAATTGTGTGACCCCGAGCGCAAGCTGCCACTCCATGCACGCCTTCTGCGCATAGAGCGGATAATCCCAGCCGGTTCCGGCGAACGACTCGCTCAACACCCGGCGGCCGCCGTTCTGATGCGCGACCGAGGCGGTCTGGAGCATCGCGTCGTAGATGAGCTGATGGTCGCTGAGCAGATCGACCCCCGGAATATCCATGTGCCGCACGAACCGCATGGCCGAACCGCAGTTCCGGGTCTGGGTGATGACGTTCTCCTCGCCGAACACGTGTCCGGTGTAGAGCAGTCCGTGTCTGCGGCACCATTCGGCCGCCTGCACGGCGAAGGCCGATTCCAGCAGTTCCGTCCGGAGATTCGCCATCAGGTAACGGATTCGCGAACAGCTTTCGCCTTCGACTTCGAAAAAAAGTTCCGGCAGGTGATCGAATAGATCGATGCCGTATCGTTGTGCGAATTTCCGCTCCATCGCCTCCGTCCAGTTTGAACAGTTCGGTTCGTCCGAGAAGAGGCCGGGGATGACGCCGCCGAATTCCGCGCCGCATTCGCGTGCGTACCGTTCGTGTGTCATGCGGATGAACTGCCGGATGCCTTCGGCATTCATCATGTCGGAATAGTATCCGCCGTTGTTCCATGAGTTCGCCCGGTCGAACCGCACGTGAAAACGGAGGAACGACTCCCCCTCGCGCAGTTCGTCGCCGCGCTGGAGACGGCGGCAGTTGCGGAGCATACTGCCGCGGAGTTCTCCGGCGAACCAGGCCAGATCGTTCCGGCGGTAGCGCGGAGTTTCAAGCCGTTCGACTTCCAGCGTGCGTCTGCGGAAACGGCGGTTCCGGCCGATTTCGCCGGAGCCGGAGCCGGAGGCATAACGGTCTTCGTCGTAGAGCCATGCTTCGAGCCCCGTGCGGCGCGCCTCGTCGATGCAGGTGCGGACGGCGTCGAACCACTCCGCGCAGAGATATCCGGTGTCGAGCCCGGTGCGGGCGTGCATGAAAAATCCGCCGTACCCCATCTCCCGGAAAATCCGGATCTGGCGGCGCAGCTCCCCGCTGTCGAGCCTGCCGTTCCACGCCCAGAACGGCAGCGTGCGGCAGGAGCCGGTGGAAATCGAAACGTTCATCGTTGTTCTTCCTGCATCGTTGTAAAGCGTGAGAGGCTTTTTCTCCACTGTCCGGGAGTGCAGCCGTATTTTTCCTTGAATACCTCAAAAAACGCCCCGAGCGTCGGAAAACCGGCGCCTTCGGCGATCTGTTTCATGGTGAAATTCCCCATCCTCAGCATGGCGTCGGCCTGTTTGAGCCGCAGTTCGAGCAGGATCTGTTTGGGGGAGGCCCGGAATTCCGAGGCGAAGAGTTTGTAGAGCGCCGAGTCGGAAAGTCCGAACCGGAGCGCAAGCGAATGGATCGGCAGCCGCTGTTCAAGATGGCCTCTCATATAATCGACGATCTCCCGGATGCGCGGTTCGCCGCGGACGGCGAAATCCATGCTTTCGCGTTCGATCGGGATCGGGGCGGGGGGGATGAAGATTCCGTTTTTGTCGGGTTTTCCGCCGTCGATGAGCCGGTCGAGCTCCTCCGCCGCGCACCGGCCGATCTGGTAGAGGCGGCTGTCGATGCTCGAAAGCGAAATCGCCGGCGCATGGCAGACGCAGTCGTCGTTGCCCACGCCGAGTACCGAGAGTTCCGAGGGAACGGCGATGCCGCTCAGCAGCGCGGAGTTGATGACGTCGGATGCGTCCCAGTCGTTCTCCGCGAAAACCGCGCACGGCTTCGGCAGCCGGACGAGCCACCCGGGGAGTTTCTCCGGCGCGTTCGTCGAGAGCCGGGCGCAGCGGCCGACCCCGTGCTTTTTGAGCGTTTCGCCGAAACTCTTCCCGCGCGGTGAGGCGCTGTACACGCCGAAGTTTTCATAGCCGCACCGGATGAAATACTCCGCGGCGAGTCTGCCGATGGCGGCGTCATCCTCCCGCACGAGAGTGTAAGGAAGGGTCGGGCCTTTCAGCGGAACCAGCGAAACCAGTTTCCAGTCGACTCCTGAAACGGTTTTCCGCGCGAAAAGGTCCGGATAGAGCACTCCGGCGATGACGCCGTCGCCGCGCCATTCGCGCAGCGCCTTGCGGACGTCCCCCGCGTGCCAGAGAATCAGATGCCAGTTGCGTGTGCGGGCATAATCGACCACGCCGTGGACCAGCTGTCCGACCTGCCACTCCACCATCAGCATCACGCGTTTGACGATCATATTGGGAATCTCCTGTTCTGTTGCTTATCAATTATACCACAAAACCCTTTTTTTTCCAATTCCGAAAACTGTAAATCTTATCCTGATTTCGGTAATTATTCGCATTGTGAAAAATTGCTCGTAACAGTATTGTTTCCCGGAGATTACAGCAGTTCTTCCGGATGGGAAACAAGAAATGAAAATCGTAGTTGTGCGGTTGGATAAACGATTGCTTTTCTCGTTTTTTTTGGGCGGATTTCCCGCTTATCATTTTCGATTACGGCAACCGTTTTTACGACGGCGGCAGCTATCCGGTTTCCGACGAAGCGGTTGAGGGGGTCACGCGCTATTGCGAGACGATCGTCCGCAACGCGGGCGACCGGGTCAAACTTTATCAGGTCTGGAACGAGTGGGACGGCGGTTGCGGCATGTGCGGTTTCGGACGCGGTACGCCGGCGGGGTACGTACGTCAAGCTGATGAAGACCGTCTATCCGCGACTGAAGAAAATCGTCCCGGACGCGATCATCATCAGCAACTTCGTCTGCACGGGCGGGAAATTTCTGGAGGAGACGTTCCGTTTCGGTGTTCTTGATTTCTGCGACGGCATCGGATTTCATACCTACAATTGCAACAGGCGGTTCCAGACTCCCGTTGATGAGTGGCTCACGCAGATGAGGAATCTCCGGACTCTGATCCGCAAGTATAACGACGGCAAAGACAAACTGGTCTTTATCACGGAAATGGGGGGCAATCAGCGGAATTCATTCGGCAGTACCGAGGAGGAGAGTGCGATTCGGCTGGCACGCCTTTATTTGCATGCCCGGACATTGCCGTTCCTGAAGGGGATCTGGTGGTATGATTTCCAGGATGACAGGTGGAATGCCTCGCATAACGAAAATAATTTCGGGCTGGTTCGGGCCGACCTGACCCCAAAACGGCCCTATTTTGCGATGAAGTCGCTGGCTGCCCGGCTCGTCCGCGCCGAACTTGTCGGCAGCGAAACACGGGATGGATTGCTGTTGTTGCATGACGGCAAAGAGCAGTTTCTGGCTGCGGTCATTCAGAAGCCGGGAGTCGATCTGCAACTGATTTTTGAAAACGGCGGGCTGGCGTCTGAACCGCTGACGCTGGAACTGGTCGGTTCCGCGGCGCTGACACGTCCCTGGGGATTCCGGGACTGGACGGCGTGAAAGAATCAGGTCGTCCCGAACCGGCTCTCCGTGACGCTCGGCGAAATGCCGCTCCTGATTTCCGGAAATGTTCGGGCGGTTCGGCTTGCGGAGGTGCGACCTCATGCGTTCGACCGGACGAAATTTGTGAAATCCGTGCATTGCTGTCCGGTAAAAATTTCAGCATAGGAACTCGTTGAAAAGTTCAAGTTGTTCGGGAGAATTCCAGTCTGGCGGCTTCGTAATGGTCTTGCGGTTCAATGCGAGGATTTCGAGCAGGGAAAGATTTTGCATAAGCGTATCGCGGATTCGATTCGTTAATTCCGTGAGGCTGAGTTTGAATCCATGCAGGAATTTGATGTATGCAACCAAAAGATAATGGATAATCGCAACATAGATTTGCGTCATGGCCGAATGGCTTTGTATGCCCCAAATGTGGAGCGCATAGCATGTGGAATATGAAAAGCGGAAGGATTCTATGCAGCAAATGTCGTCATCAACAATATTTGTTGCAAGGAACTGTTTTTCAAGATAGCCATATTCCACTGATTACATGGTTTCGCGCCATATGGTATATTTGCTCACAGAAGAATGGAGCAAGCGCACTGGGGTTGCAACGAGTGCTGGGTCTTGGAAGTTATCGCACGGCTTGGCTGATGTTGCATAAACTGCGACGTGCAATGGTTCGCCCAAGACGAGATTGCCTTTCTGGCGTTGTTGAGGTTGACGAAACATATATTGGCGGGGTTCACGAAGGAAAGCGCGGACGCGGTGCCGATGGAAAGAGTATCGTGATGGTCGCGGCAGAATGTGATGGCAAGGGAACTGGACGTATCCGTTTGCTACGAATCAATGGTGTTGATTCTCTAACATTGACTTCGGCAGTTTCGGAACTTGTCTTTCCGGGGTCGAAAATCCTTACCGATGAGTGGGGAGGATATAACAGCCTTTCAAAAAATGGATATATCCACGAGATTCATGTGGTGTCTGGAGAAATCCTGCCCCGTTGTCATCGGGCAATAAGTCTGTTGAAACGATGGATATTGGGTACACTGCAAGGATCAATAGCTCCTGAGCATTTGCAAGATTATCTGAATGAATTTACGTTTCGCTACAACAGAAGGAAATCAAAATCAAGGGGGCTGCTATTCTATCGTCTACTTCAATATGCTGTGGAAACTGCACCTGTCACATACGATGAAATCAAAATAGCACAACCTGTAGGGTAAGGTTGTGTCAAGTGCATACCCCAGTTTGAAAATATCACATCACAAGCGGTACATAAAAAATTTATGCAATGGTCACGAGCTGGATTTTTTCAAAAGCTTTGGCACGCTGGTCTTATGGAGTATGACGAGATGGAAGGGATTGCATGGGAATGGCAGTCGGCGGATGGTTCTCATGGAAAAGCGCCATTGGCGCAAGAACTTGCCGGAGCAAACCCAACAGACCGAGGTAAGCAAGGAAGCAAAAAAAAATCTACTCGTAGACGCAGTTGGCATCCCGTTGTCGATCGTCGTAACCGGAGCCAACAGGCATGATGCAGCCGTTCTTGATGAATTACTCAAGGAGCGTATGAAGCCCCTGGATTTTGAGCATTATGAACACATTACTCAAAATGTTTGCTTGGATGCCGGATATGTCGGAAAAGCGGATGTTGCGTCAAGACATGGCATGGTGCCGCATATTCGACCTCGCGGAGAAGAAAAGAAGGCAATTGAACTGCATGGATTTCGTCCTAAACGATGGATTGTCGAGGTTGCACATTCGTGGTTCAACCGATTCAGAAAAATTCATGTCAGATACGAAAAAACCGCCTGCGCATACAATGCCTTGCTGTACTTGGCAGCTATGATGATAACGATGAATAAAATTATGGCAATTTATCCTCCGTTATGATATTATTAGTTGATAAGTTCTACAGCATCCGGCATGCCGGAGAGAGCGATTACAGAAATGAACAGCAAACAAGTGAACGAGACGACGATACGGCTGAACGCCTTTATGCGTGATGTCAAAGACGGAAATTTGCGAACCATTCTGAAAAACATGCAGTCCATGCTGGACTACCATGCGGAAAAAATTCGAATTTATGAGGAACATCTGTCGGAGCTAACGGGGAAAGCCCGACTGGAACTGACTGATTCGGATAAACGCCGTTTGGCTCAAAAGGGCAAAGCGTTGAACGACTACCTGCTGGCGGCGGTTGAACCGACATGGGCTCCGGGGACATTGCGGGGCTGGTACAATTCTCTGGTCGGCGCAAAATACAACAGCGTCAGAGATGGACAAAAGAAGCGTGGACGCAAACCGATCTCGCAGGAAATCGTGGACGAAGTCTTGAAGCTGGCTAAAAACAATCCGGACTGGGGTTATGACCGTATTGCGGGAGTCATGAAATATCTGAAATACGATGTCAGCGCAACGACGGTTCGCCACATTCTCGATGACAACGGAATTGTTCCGGATCCGGAACGGAGACTGCGCGGAGACTGAGATCAGTTTATTGAGACGCAGCAGTACTCCACCGCTTCGATCGATTATGCTCAGGTGGAACGGCTGACTCCATTCGGACTGGTTCGAGAGAGTCTACTGTTTTTCATGGACATTGGCAGCCGTGAAGTTCGGCTTGGCGGCATCGTTCATGCGCCGGACAGCAACTGGACAACGCAAATAGCCAGAAATATGTGCGATATGTGGGATGGCTTTCTTCTCGGCAAGAAGTATCTGATTCACGACCGCGACAGCCTTTTCAATAAGCGGTTCGATTCCGTTTTTGAATCCATCAGGATTACCATCAAGAAATTGCCGCCGTTTACGCCGCAGATGAATGCACGGATGGAAAACTTTATCCGAGCAATCAAGACAGAGTGTCTTGACAAAATGATCATTACGTCTGAAACGCAGTTGCGGCTGGTCGTAAAAGAATACCTCGAATACTGGAATCATTACCGCCCGCACTCCGGTCTCGGCGGTGCGATGGTCAAACCCTATCCGCAGGACATGAATGCTCCGATAAAAGAGGTTTCATTCCTGGGCGGTTTGCTCCATGGTTATCGACGAGAACAAGCCGCTGCGTGAGCGTAAAGAATTTATGCACCCCCGTTACACGCGCGCGAGGAACAATAACAGGAAGGCTCTGCGACATCGGCTCAATCCGGCTCGAAAACGGAACCAGAACCGGAGATTTGGGAGAATATTTTGAGGTCAATTCCTCGTCCCTCTGGCGTTGAATTTTGGGTTTCTTTTAGGCTATTCTTTCTCTATAAAAGTCCGGAGAATTTTTCGAGAGGGTAAAATTGCTCCTCCTTTTGAGACTCGAAAAATTCGCCATTTTGAGGTGGAGAGAATTTTTCTAAAAAATAAAAAAATGCTCCACCATTTGTTACTCTTAGACGAACACGACGGGAACTTGAAGAAGAACCGGTAGTGTTCGTTTTTTTCATTTTGGATTTTATCGAGGTAGGTTTTATATACCATCTTCAGCATTTCCGGATCATGTGACGCATTTGCAGCCTGCACCAGACGTTCAAGCATCGAAATAACTGTTCCGGCCATATCGAATGATGCGCTGTCGATTTGGCTTTTCTGGTCTTCATAAAACGCAAGTTTTCCGGTCAGACGCTCCACTTCTTGACTGATTGCACCGATTTTCTTGTCCAGCACCGTCAATGTTGCTGGCGATAGATTGTCATTCACCAGCAGTGCGATTAATTTGTCCTGCTCGGCTTTTGCGGTACGCAGTGCGATACGGACGTTTTCTTCGGATGGTTTGATTTCCTCTTCCAGATATTTCCGGCGTTCCCGCTCCACCTCTTCACATGCTACTCTGATGGCAACCGGATCGGGTTTTATGTCTCTGATGCGGTCCAACGCAGCTTCTTCCAAACGTTCCGCGGAAACCCGTGTTTTGCAATTTATGGTATCTGTACACTGGTAATAGTGATATTTCCCGCTTCGGCTGTTCGCGCTGGCGGGGGTCATGAGCCGCCCGCAATGGCAGTATACAAGACCGGTCAGAAGATAGTTATATTTTTGTGCCTTCGGACGTGGACCGTCTTTTTTCTCTGCTCGTTTTTCCTGAACACGCTGGAATAAATCAGGGTCGATGATAGCATCATGTTTACCGGGCACACATAGACCGCCCCATTCAAGTTTACCGATGTAATTTTGGTCCTGCAGCAGCCGGAAGAATTGCGCCCGGTTGATTTCCGGGTATTTGTGCATTAAGTCAATCGGCCGTATATCTGCTGCATAGGATTCAAAAATATCCCGGACAATGGCCGCTTTCCGGGGATCAATATAAAGAGTATTATCTTTGTGACTGCGACGGCAGTAACCGAACGGTACGCGGCCGGACGGCCAGTAACCATTGCGGGCAAGATTCAGCATTCTATCCCGTGTTCCTTTTGCGGATATCTTGCGCGCATACTGGTTGACATGGGTAATAATTCCCATAAGCAATTCACCGTGCAATGTTGAAAAATCAAAATCCGGCTCCGTGGCGCTGGCAAATCGTTTCCCTTTACTGCCCAAAAGCTCCATGATATAGTACATGTCTTTTGGGGCGCGGGTCAGACGGGACAGGTTATAGACACATAGACAATCCCATTCAACAGTGCCGGTTTCCAGTTCGTCAATTACTCCTTGAAACGCCGGACGATGCATATCTTTTCCGCTGGCGAATTCGTCGGATACCACCTTGACTACTTCTCCATGCTGCCCGCGTATAAATTCCTGGCAATATTCAATCTGCATCGGAATTGACGTATCGCCTTCAAAATCGCTGCCGCGAGGACTTACGCGGGCATAGATCAAATATTTCTGGACTTTATCCATTATTTCGCCCGGAATCTTTCTTGAAATTCATCATACTTCTTCATGATATCCGATAAAGTCATGCCGTCGAATTTTTTGCATACTTCGTTCATGTCAATAGCTTTTCCTTGCAGCGCAGCAGGTCCGGTTTCCTGCATAATCATCATTGTTATTGTTGCGGCAACTTTTTTTCGGTCATCTTCGCTTAGCTTCTGTGTCATTTTCTGCAAAGACGATTTGAAAGCATCTTCGCTGCTGCCATTCAGAGTATCGCGCCCGCAACCGGCAAGAAGCATCATTGTTGCGACTAGTAATATAACTCTTTTCATTTTTCGCTTTCCTTTTGTTTCTGCAGCCAAGTTTCCCAAAAATGATGTATCCCATGTTCACGCATTGCGATATCAATAGCATCTTCATTACGCAAGGATTCTTTAATCGGCCATATCCAAAACCAATCGCGGGACATTTTTTCCAAGATAATTGGCGGGCAGCCTTCATTTTCATTGATCGATAACAGGGCAAAACGGGTTTCGTCAAGATCGACAAACACTTTGAACACTGGTTCGGAATAATCTGCCAGCGTTGCAATCACTCGTTGACCGGTTCGCGGTACTTCGTCACGACCAACTAAGACCCTTGTACCTGGTGGATACCACGGCATCATAGATACGCCCGTAATCAGGACTGCAAAATCGCCCGGTTTGGCAGTTGAAAAATAGGAAAATTCGTTTGTTCCCAGCTCGGCCAGCTTATCTCCGAAAGGATGGGTTGCCGGCTGCATTTCCATTGCTTGAGCTACAGACAAAAGCGGAACGGCCACAAAATCACACTTTGACAGGAGCGTTACACTATCTTTTATATAAGGTTTTAATAGTGGTTCGATACGCTGCCATGTGTCATCTTCAAAGTAATTGATTTTACCTTTTAAGATGCGTCCGATGTGCATTCTGCTTAAGCCTAGTTTGTCGGCTAGGGCTGCATCTGATTTCATGCCGGCCCGCATTCGCCGGATAGCGTTTGATAGTGTTAAGTCAATCATTTTCATAGCGTTATCCTCCGGCTATTTACTTTTTATACAATATCATAACTTTTATAGATTACAAATTTTTATAAAAAAGATTTTTTGAACCCTTGATTTTGTAACATGTATAGGTTACATTGTATTTTGTAATACAGGAGGTGATATGAACAAGAAACAGCGGCAACCGGCAAGAGAAAAAACGGTTAAAATCAGTGTCAATGTACATCGTGAGCTGAAAATCAGAGCGGTACGGGACAATCGGAACATCCATCTTGATTTAACAGATGATATAATCATGCTCGGAATCGAAGAATACGACCGGAGCCGAAAAAATTTGCCTTCAATGTAACGCATATAGGTTACATTATGAATGGAGCTATTATCCCTAAAATAAGACAATTGACCGTTGAGGATTATCCTGGCATTACAGATGCAGAGCGTTACCCATATGCTACTCCGGAGCAAATCGCAATGGGAAAACAGATTGCACGGTCAATACTGAAATTTGTACGGGAACATCCCGAGCAAGTTGAACATTACCGGACAGCGCCGGAAGCTACTGTTAAAAGTCTACTGCAAAGGGTCTAAAAAAGAATGGAAAATAATCTGATTGTAAAAAATGAATTATGGCGGGACCTGTGCGCGATTCAAGCAGAATTGGAAGTTCCGAAGGACCGGAACAATGCGTTCGGCGGCTTCAAGTATCGCAAGTGTGAGGACATTTTGCGTGCCGTCAAACCGTTGCTTCATGCGCACGGAATCATCATTTTGCTGTCGGACGAAATTGTCCAGTTCGGGGAATGGGTGTTTGTCAAGGCGACAGCAACCATCCAGCGTGGGGATGCGGTAATCAGTTGCACCGCCTACGCCCGGCACGCCGACGAACGCAAAGGCATGGATGCGGCTCAAGTGACCGGTTCGGCATCGAGCTACGCCCGCAAATATGCGCTTTCCGGCCTGTTCGGAATCAGCGATACCGACGACCCCGACGACCCGCCGCAAGCCGCGCCCGGCATCGCTCCGGCTCCCATGTCGCAGATTGTGCGCCCGGCTGCTCCCGGTCCGGTCCCCGGTAAAACCGTTTTGCCCGGCGTTCGCACGCCGCTTCCCGGAATGCCCGCAACCAACCAGACGAGGTGATTATGTTTTATGTGTTCGATATCGAGACCATGCCGGACAGCAGCAAAATTTCCCTGCTGCCGGAACCGGAAGTCAAGCTTGGCAACCTGAAAGACGAAACCAAGATTGCCGAAAAGAAAGCCGAGGCGCGCGCCGAGCAGATTGCGAAAATGGCGTTGAATCCGCTGTATGGCCGGATCATCTGCGCGGTTTTCTCCGCTCCGGGCGTGAATGGGGAACTTGAAAGCTACCGCCTGACCGCCGGCGATGATGACGAAGAGGAAGCGGCCCTGATTGCCGGCTGTTTCGACGTTCTTCGGCAGGACGGCGCGCGTTTGGTAACGTGGAACGGCATGTGTTTCGATGTGCCGTTTCTGTTCAAGCGCGCGGCGATTCTCGGCGTGCCGTTGCACGATGTGCCGGTCTTGCCGTTCTGGTGCAAACGCTATTCGACCGGTCCCCATATCGACTTGATGCAGGTTTGGAGCAACTGGAATTCGCAGCAGTATGCAAAGCTCGATGACGTGGCCGGAGTTTGCGCCGACGACCATAAAATCAAGATCGATTTCCGCGATTTTCCGGAACTGGTCAAGACCGAGGATGGGCGCAACCGGATTGCCGACTACTGCGAACAGGATGTTCGGCTCACTTACCGTAATTTTCAGAAGTTCAACGGGGTTTTGTTTTAACCCCACAACCAGAAGAAAGGGTTTCTTATGTTCAAGGCAGAGGGTACGTATGATGTGGTGATTACTCGGGCGATTCTCGGGGAATCGAAATTCTGCAAAGACGCTGGCGCATTCGACGTGTGTATCGAGGTGCAGGATGCGAACGGAGTTTCGGACTGGTGGCGCGGGGAGTATTCCAACCGTCCCGGTGTCGGCAATGCCGCCGGCAAAGTTCAGTGGGAAATGACGATGGCGACGCTGACGAAAATCGGCCTCCCGTCCGACAACCTGTTTGAGCATCTGCAGGCCGATGCGGACGGCACCGCGACAATTCCAGCGCTGGTTGGCATCCAGACGACCGCGACCGTCAAGACGACCGAGCGGGACGGCAAGATTTATCACAATGTCCAGTATCTCGGTGACGGCGGCGGCCCGAAGGGGATGAATCTCGGAAACCTGCTTGCCATGTACGGCATGGCCGCGCAGCCGGTCCAGCAGCAGCCGATTCAGCAGCCGGCAGCGCAACCCGCTGCTATGCCGCAGCCCACCGCGCAGCCGGTCCAGCAGCCGGCACAACCGGCAGTCATGCCGGGAACAATCCCGGCGTTTCCGGGCAAGGCCGCTCCGAACGGTCCGTTTGCGAACCTGAAGAGGTAGCCGCAATGGGGGAGTTCCGAATCGTTATTGATACGCGGGAGCAAACCCCGTGGAGCTTCCCCCCGGAAATTTCGGTCGAAATCGGGACCTTGAAAACCGGAGATTATGCGCTGGCTGGCGATGATGCGTTCGCCATCGAACGCAAGTCGAAGGACGATTTTTTAGGGACGGTTTCGACCGGTTGGGGGCGGTTCTGCCGGGAACTGAACCGGATGGAGGCGGCCGGCTTCCCGGCAAAGCCGGTGATTGTTGAGTGTGATTTTTCGGCGTTCTGCTTTTCGGAGCGCAACGGGGAAATCATTCCGCCGGATCATGAACACTACAAACTGACCCCGCAATTCGTCATGAAGCGGATCGGGCAGCTTACCGCGCGCGGAGCGGCGGTTATTTTCGCCGGGAATCCGGAATTTGCATCAGCGCTGGCGCTGGCAATCCTGAAAGAACGGCATGAGGCATTGAATCAATGAAAACGATTGAAGCGAAAATTATACAAATTCTTTGGCCGCGGCTCGGCGTGGATAATCCGCGCTCTTGGTATCGCCTGGAATGCCAGACCGAAACCGGCACGATGATTTGCACCGGTACAATCAAATGGCGGCCGACCGAAAACGAGCTGTTGAAGCTGACCGGAGATTTTGAAGTCTGGAAGGGGCAGCAGTGTTTCAAGTTCGCGGAGGCGCGGCCGAACGTACCGGAGAACCCGCGCGCGCAGCTCTCGTATGTCGTTGAACGCACCCGGGGCATGGGTCCGGCGACCGAGGCGGCAATATGGGACAGTCTCGGCGACGGCTGGCGCAAACTGTCCCCGAAAGAGGCGGAGGCGCTGAAAATCCGGCCGGACGTATACGAGATTTTCAAGCAGCAACTTGATTCGCTGGTCCGCGACAAGGAGAAATGCGACGCAATTTCGTACCTGATCGGCCGCGGCTGCTCAAATGCACTGGCGTGCGCGGCGTGGGAGGCGTGGGAAACGGACGCGGTCGGGATCGTCAATTCCGACTGTTACCGGCTGGCCGACTTGTCCGGGTTCGGCTTTGCTGATGTGGACGGCAAAGTTCGGCTGTCTTACGACATCGGGGACGAAGACCCGCGCCGGATCAAAGCGGCGATCATCTACGCCATGCGGCAACTTACCGGCTCCGGTTCAACGGTGATTTCCTGGGTGGAACTGGTGCAGAAACTCGGAGAGCTGAAAATCAACCTGCAGCTTGCACAAGCGGCGGTTGGCAACATGTTCGACGATTTTACGTTGCGCGGGTTCGCCGGCGAAGAGATGGTTGCGCTCGGCTTCCATTACAACGCCGAAACCGAAATACTGAACTATTTAGGGGGGAAGCATGAGTAAATGTGGAAAACTGTGTGAAGTGTACAGCCGGGTTTGCGGCTATTTCCGGCCGGTTGCGAACTGGAACAAGGGCAAACAGGAGGAATTCAAGGAGCGCCGGCCGTTCGATGTACCGGGAAAAACGGCGACTGAGAAGCCCGGAAAGGATGCTGAAAAATGAGTTTTCAGCTCGATCAATCGCAATTGGCCGCGGTCCGGTTCGCCGCCGGGAACCGGTTTTCGATCATCAACGGCGGGGCCGGATGCGGCAAGACGACGATCATCAAGGAGATCGTCAAAACGCTGCGGAGCAACGGCAAGGCTGTCGGGCTTTGCGCGCCGACCGGCAAGGCGGCCGCCCGGCTGAAAGAGGCGACCGGCACGCCGACCGCAACCGTTCATTCCCTGCTCGGTTACGATGGGGCGATGTACAACGAGCCGCCGTTTCCGGGCAAAACAATCATCATCGACGAATCGAGCATGATGGATTCATGCTTGTTGGCGGAGGTGGTCAAGCGGGAACCGGAACGGCTGATTCTGGTGGGGGATCAGGCGCAGTTGACGCCGGTTGGAGCGGGGCAGCCGTTTCACGACATCATCGACTTTTTTCCGGAACACGTCCGGACGCTGACCACCTGTTACCGCAACACGGAAGCCGTATTCAAGGCCGCGTCCGCCATCCGGCGCGGCGAAATGCCGCTGCTGCACGACAAATCAGACAATGAGGTTTGGGACGTGTACGACAGCGGAGAAGCGGAAATTACGCAGCAGGTAATCCTTGAGTGGGTAAAAAAAGGCGTTTTCAATTTTGAAACTGATATCATTCTGGCACCGAAAAACGGAGAGCGCAACAAGGAAACCGGCCTGTTTCCGGCCTGTACCGTCAACCGCCTGAACGAAGAAATTATCAAGATCGTGAATCCGCGCTCCTCTGCCGAGGCACGGAAATTTCTGCCTGGCGACCGGGTAATCAACACGAAAAACAATCCGGACAAGGATATCTGGAACGGCACGACCGGCACCGTTCACGCTATCGACGAAGACGGCAAATTGTGGTTAAGGCTGGATATCCCGATTACCGACCCGAACCGGCCCGAAGAGGTGAAAGACCTGGTATTGCTGAATAGGGACGAACAATCGCACCTGTCGCACGCTTACGCGCTGACGGTCCACAAATCGCAGGGCAGCCAATACCGGCAGGTCTGTTTCGTCTGCCTGATGCGCGACCGGTTTATCCTGAACCGTTCGCTTGCCTATACCGCCGTCACGCGCACGAAACAGCGCTGCATCGTTGCCGGGCAGGTATTTGCACTGGCGCAGTCGATGCAGCGGGAGAAGTCAAAGCAGACGGTAATTCAAATTCTGGCCGGAAAGAGAGGATAAAATGAATGGAGAGAATCAGAGTTCGGCTTGGAAGAGAGCTTTTCAGGGTTATGCGCGGTTACTGTACGTACTGCGAAACGGCACTTTCGACGACGTTCCGGCGGTTGATCGAGGAAAACCGCGCGCAGATCGACGGCGGAAAAAGCGCCGTGGAATTTCTGGACGCCAACAGAGTTTCCACAACCGGCGGCGGAAGTCCGGAAATTGCCGTTCCCGGCATGACGGCACGGGCGTATGAAACACCGGACTATCTGCGCGCGGTTGTACACGCCAACCGGAACCGCCTCCGGATCACACCGGAGCAGCGCCGCGCGAAGCTGGACCGGGATATCGCCAGACTAGACCGGCAAATCGCGCAGGAATTCGCAGAACTTCAAAAACAACCATATATCATTGAGGGAGAATAGACCATGAAAAATTGTTTCAAGCTGATCGACGAAACCGCCAAGCAATTGCCGATGAACACCGCCGCCGCCGCGGTTTTCAACCGTGTTGTACTGCTGGATGCACTGAAACGAGTTGCGCCGGCAACCTGCCGGAAAAGCAGCGTTTTGCCGATTCTGCAAAACGTCCTGTTCAACGTGCAGAAGGACGGCAGCGCAATAATTACCGCGACGAATCTTGAATTGTCGGTTTCGGTGACGCTGGCGACCGAGGCCCGCCGGAACGTAATTTTTACAGTACCGTTTGCGCCGTTGCTGAAAGCGGTTCGTCTGATGCGTTGCGACCGAATCGGATTTTTACCGGGCGAAAACACGGTTGTTTTTGAATCCGGCTCCGTGTCAGTAACGGCGCATACCTGCCCGGCGGCCGATTATCCGCAGATGGAAAGCGTACTGAAAATGTCCATCCGCAACACGATCAGCGACAGCGTGCAGTTTTTCGACGACCTGGCACGGGCGCAGAAGTGTACATCGCAGGATGATTCGCGCCGGGCGTTGACCGGCGTATATCTGAAAAAGGAGTATGGGCGGGCGGTTGTTACCGGAACGGACGGCAAGCGACTGCTGATTATCGAAAGCACGGAAATGGCCGGCGACGATGTGAATCCGGCAATCCTGCCGGGGAAATTCATTCCCGCACTGAAAACCGCGTTTGCGGGGAAGGGAGGTGCATTGACGGTGGATTTTTACGAATCGCATATCGTGATGGAAAGCTCGAATATCCGGGTTGCACTGAAAAAGATCGAAGGGAGTTACCCGAATGCCAAACAGGTTATTCCGGTCATTCTGCCCGAGAAACTGCACATTTCCGCGTTTGTGCTGGAATGGCTGATCAATTGCGCGGAGTTGGTCAGGGATGAAAACAATTATCTGGAAATGTACCTGAAACCCGGCCGGCTCGAACTCAAAACGGAAAGTTGCAGTGTGGATGCAATCGGGGCCGCATTCTGCAACCTTGAATCGAATGACTACGCCGGGGACCGGGAATTTCATTTCACGTTCAATCCCGATTTTTTGCGAATGGCGACGCTGGCCGGCGACGACCTTACTATCAGTTTTCAGGACCCGCTTTCTCCTGTCATGTTCAGCAGCCCCGGCCGTTGCTATGTCCTGATGCCGATCCGCAAGAAGTGAAAACAGTATGAAACATATCGTTTGTTATTCTGGCGGTATTGAGTCCGCGTTGGCAGCTATTGAGGTAGTCCGAAAGTACGGCCGCAAAAACGTCATACTGGTGAATCATAACATTTGTACCGAGGCCGAGGACCCCGATATCAAAGACTACAAATATAACATCGCCGACTATCTCGGTCTTAACATCGAATTCGTGACGGCGCAGGAGACGTTCCCGCATTTAGACCCGATCAAAACTTGTATAGAAATTCGAGCGTTCAAGGTGGGAAAGGGGCGTGAGCTGTGTACTGCCAAACTCAAAACGGAGCCTTTCATGCGCTGGCTCTCTACCCATTACCGCCCGGACGAGTGTGTCATCTATTACGGGTTCACCAGTTTTGAAAACAACCGTTGTGCCCGACGAATCGAGGCGATGTGTAAGGCGGGCTGGAGACTGGATTTTCCGCTGCTATGGTGGGATCGAACGATTTACGATACTGCCGAAATCGGTATTCCGCGTCCTGAACATTATCAGATATGGCAGCACGGAAACTGTATTGGCTGTTTGAAAGCAGGATGGCTGCATTGGTACTGCGTGTACGTCCACCGCCGCGACCGCTGGGAGCTGGCGAAGAAAGCTGAAAAGGAAATCGGTTATACGATCAACCGACGCAACAATCTCCCCTGTCTTCTGATCGAACGCGAAGAGGAATTTGAAGTGTTACGCCGCGCCGGGCTTCCGGCAACTGAATGGATACCGAGCGGCAAATTTTGGAGCATGGCGCGCAATCTGCTGAAGAACAATCAACCGGAATTTAACTTTAAAGAGGATTTGAGATGAGCGAAGGGTGGATTGGGGTTGACCTTGACGGAACGTTGGCAGAGTATGATGGTTGGAAAGGTGTAGAACACATTGGAAAACCTATTCCAAGTATGGTGGAACGGGTGAAAGCATGGATTATCGAAGGGAAAGACGTTCGCATCTTCACCGCCCGCGTATGCATGTCTCAGTCAAAAAAAGATTTTACCACAGCATATGAAGCTATAGCGGCATGGTGTCGCAAATACATTGGCAAGGAACTTAAAATCACCGCAGAAAAGGATTGGAAAATGATAAAGTTGTGGGATGACAGGTGCGTAAGTGTCATCCCAAATACCGGAGAGATCATCCCTTTGGATTCTAATGAACGTGTAAAGGAGCTGGAAGCCGAGCGCGACCGGCTCCGGAAGGCACTGAAAGAAGTTCTGAACTGTGAAGTTGTAACGGACACTGGAGATTATTCTAAAGGCGGTACTGGATTCGATTGTAATGAAGTAAAAGAAATTATACGCGGGGCGCTGGCGGAATGAGGTCGAAGCGAGCAAAGGAGTGGCGGATGAACCGGAATGCGGGGAATGGGGAGTTTGAAACTATGGTTGGAGATATAGAATGAATGAAACGACATGGGGGAAAGTGCATCGATTACAGTGTGACTTGGATTATCTTTTGCAGGAGCGTGATAGTAAGCCGGAACAAGTAAATGCGAAACACGCATGGGATATGATCCTGCGGTACAGCATACGGGAATTGCAGGACATCAAAGAATTGGTCACGCAAAATACCGAGCAGATGGATCGGCTTTATAATGCGATGAGAAACGTTCTTCAGGTACTTGATGAAGCAGCTCAACAGGAACCGCAGGTTATTGATTTCCCCGGATTGACAAAACAAATACGCGAGGCGTTGAAATGAGAGAAGAAATGAAACCATGCCGTCGTTGCGGTCTAGATGTATCCTCGGATGGTATTGAAGTTACGCAAACTGCTACTGGTACATACACTGCAAGATTCGAGTGTCCGGACTGTGGAGAAGTGGCGGAAACGTGTATGCGACATTCTTCCGAAGATTTCGCAATCGCTGATGTGATTGATGATTGGAACCGGCGTTGGATTGATCCTGCTCTAACCGCTCGAATCGCGGAGCTGGAAGCCGAGCGCGACCGGCTGCGGGAGGCGCTGCAGGAAATCATTAGTTGCCAACCGGAGATGTGCCTTGCCCGGTATTGTTGTCGTAAGTGTGAAAGTATGGCAGGAATTGCGCGTAAGGCGCTGAAAGGAGCGGGAGAATGAAATGTCCGAAGTGTGGGTCCGAGCATATTTCTCAGGAACGTCGAATCGATGGTGATGCCATTTGCATGGACTGCCACCATCGCGGAAAGCCGGAGGAGTTCCGCCAGAAAACCAACTTTGAAAAGATGACCGCCAGCCCGGAAGCGCTGGCGGAAGAAATGGTGTTTGAAGCCATAAAGGGAATATGGCGATACAGGATCGGCGAGAAAATATCGATGCAGGCTTTTCGCAGCAGATGGGAAGCGGAACGAGACGCGGTCGAATATCTCAAGCAGGAGGTGGAAAATGAGCAGCATTCTTGACCGTTGCGCGGAAGTAGAGGCGGAGCGCCGGAAATGTTGCGGAAAGGAACGAGAAACGATGGAAAATGAAAAAGGAGAGGTTTTTTCTGGAAGGTATTGTGGGAATAACAATGAACAATGCAGCTATCTGCTTGGTGATGCTACTGGATTTATACGTTCAAGATGCACCAAATATAAGAAAATCGTAAGACCATATAAATCTTCATATTGTATAAAGTGCAAGGAATGTAAGGCGCTAAGGCGAGCGGAAGAACAGGGAAAATACGATGAAATTTTATGATTACTCACAAATCAAGGCTGCTGCCGATTGTGTAGCCGTGGCGCGTGACTTCCTGGGGCTGCAACTGTCCCCGGAGGGGCGTTGCGCGGCGACGTGGCGCGGCGGCGCTAATCCCGAATCGGTTTCGATTAACCGCGACGGCTGGCACGATTTCGGGACGGAGGAATCCGGCAGCGTTATCGACCTGGTTGCGCGTGTCCGCTGTTCCGGGAATCTCGCGGAGGCACAAGAGCTTTTAGGGAACTATTTACACCTGTCTCCAACAATGGCGACGAAGGCCGGCTGCATCGAATCCGGAGAGAGGTACGATAAGTTAATTGCAGCAGGATATCACGAGGTCAAACGGTACAACTATACCGACGCCGCCGGCGTGCTGGTGAATCAGGTCGTCCGGCTGGAACATCCAACGCAAAAAAAGGAGTTTCTGCAATGCACACCGCGCGGGTGGGGATTGCGTGACGTTATCCCGCCGCTGTACAATCTGCCGATGCTGCGCTCCTCCTCCTGGGCGTTGCTGGTCGAGGGCGAAAAGGACGCGGACAATCTGATCGCGTTCAATTTGCCCGCCACCACCGTCTGCGGAGGCGCTAAAAAATGGCGGGACGAATACACGCAGGAGTTCGACGACAAGGATGTGGCAATCCTGCCCGACAATGACGACGCAGGCCGCGCCCATGCCCGTTTGATTGCTCATAAATTAGTCGCGCGCGCGCGTGTGAAGTCGGTTCGGATCGTGCCGACCAGCAGCGCCCCGAAAGGCGACGTTTCCGACTTCTTCGCTGAGGGGCGTACCTGGGATGATGTCGCCGCCCTGATTGCCGCCGCGCCCGCCTTAACCGCCGCAGAGCTGGCCGACGCGGTCGATGACTACAATATCGAGGAAGCGAAAGCGGCGAATTCTGTTCCGTTCCGCAACTTCACGCCGACCGTTCAGGAGCAGCCCGGAGGCCGAAAAAAGACAATCAAATCGCCGCGGCAGATCAATAAACTGATCGACGACGTGAACCGGCGGTTTCTCGGCTTCCCGCGTAAAGTCGGCGAAAAATTGTTCGACCATGACCGCGATACCCGGCGGATTGTCTATGTCGAGCGCCAGACGGCATTTTTTGCATGGATTCAGCGCAAATCCGGCCAGTTGATCGAATGGTCAAGAGAGGAAGGATGCGTGACCAAAGAAGAGCTTTTCGAGGGTGTATTTGCTGCCGCACGCCGCTATGAAGCAATCAGTCATGTTCCGGACTGGCCGCGCCGGGATGATGTGTACTATGCTTATTCTGAACTGCCGAAGCCGGACCCGGAACACAAATATTTTGAAAAGCTGGTCAGCTTCTTTGAGCCGGTAAACGATTGCTACCGGGTATTGCTGAAAGCGATGATTACCGCGCCTTTGTTTTACATTCGCGGCGTGCCGCGGCCGGTATGGATCGTCGATTCTGTGGACGGAGCCGGAAGCGGCAAAACAAAACTGGTCGAGGCTATCGCGGAACTGTACGGAGCCGCGCCGATATCGACCAACGAGAACGAAATCAAAAAGCAGTATACAGACCTTGTAAAACGGGTGGTTTCGAGCGCCGGCCGGCAATCGCGCATTCTGCTGCTGGATAACGTGACCGGTTCGTTCACCTGTCCCGAGCTGGCGGACATGGCGACCAAAACCGATATTTCCGGCCGGCCGGCCTACGGCAGCGGGGAGGAAGTCAGACCGAATAACCTGGTCTATGTCATTACCGCGAATTCCGCGAACGTGGACAATGATATCGCAAGCCGGGCATACTATGTGTACGTCAGGCGGCCTGCCTATTCCGTGAACTGGTTGCGTGATTTATTCGACTACATCCGCGAATACCGCTTGAATATTCTGGTCGATTTGATCGATATTCTTGAACACCACAGGCCGTTCGGCCTGCCGCCCGTGACCCGGTGCCCGGAGTTCGAGACGATGATTTTACAGACGCATTGCCGTGACACCGACGAATACAGCAACGTCATAAAGCTGATCACGCAGGACAAAGCCGAAACCAACGTTGAGGAAGAGCGCGCGAAACAAGTGGAAGAGGTATTGCGCTATCATCTGATCGAGGTTCAGAGCGTGCCGCGGATTAATCCTGACACTGACCGCGTTTTCATTCGCTCCGAGGTGCTGGAAGCATGGTTGAAGCGGGAGAACGCTTTCAAGGATGACCGCAATATCGTGCAGACTGTCCGGAATCTGGCGAACGTCGGCTTGCTGCAGACGATTGATAAAAAGGTCAGGCGCTACCCGTGGAGAGGTAATCCGCGCTCCGGCGTACTTTGGAATCCGCCATGTAGCGGAAACGAAGAAATTATCACTATCGGCAGAATCGGCAGCGGAAAAATAGGTGTTGTAATCGAGATATAAGCAAAAATGTTTTCAAATGCCGTGTTGCAGGTTGCAGCAGTTGAAGCAAACAATAAGGAAAAGTTTTCGGAAATGATATGTAGCAAGTTGTAGCAATTGAAGCGCTACCAGCGGCGACAAGGGTGCTTCAACGCAAGCACCAAGGCAAAAAGATCGATTTTAAGTTCAGCTTCAAACTGCAACATATCTTTTTCTATATAGAGATGTATTACGTACTTATTACGTATCTATGAAAAGCCACATTAATACGCACATAGCTATGAAGTCTATGTTGCACACGAGGCCGGGGAAAATGATAAAGCAAAAATTGCAAGCAATTGTCGGGGCCGAGCGGCGGAACGTTCCGCAATGCAATTGGCCGAATTACGATATTGAAACCGCCGACTATATCGACGCGATTGTCGAGGAACCGGAACAGTTCGAGGTTTTGACCGCGAAACTGTGGCAGCGGATTCAACGGTACAAGACCGCCGACCTGTCGCACATTCCGCCGGCGCTGCTGCGGTATGAGGGCGAAACAATGCAGGAATATTTGAACCGCTGCTATGATGTGGCGGGCTATGTGGGAGGGCTGTAACATGCCGGGAACGCAACAAGGAACACATCCGGCCGGCCGGGTGATTACGTTCGATGAGGGGCCGCACACATATATTGACGACCGCGGCGATTCGTACACCAGCTTTACACGGCTGATTCATAACTATTTTCCGCAGTTCGAGGCCGAAAAAGTAGCGTCCAGAATTGCCAAGAAGCGCGGCAAGACTGTTCCGGAGCTGTTGCAGGAATGGGCCGATGCCGGAGAAGATGCGAGCGATTACGGGACCCGCACGCATGAGAACTGCGAATATCGCATGAAGGGAATGCCGGAGCCGAACACAGCCAGAGACGAACGGGAGCGCGCCACCTTCGCCAATGCCGTTGCTGTGGTAGATTATCTGAAGTCGAAATACCAGTTCATCGCCGCAGAGAAGATTCTGTTTTCGCCGCGCTGTCTGGTCGCCGGAACGGTCGATTTGCTGATGGCGGATTGTAATGTGTTGTGGATTCTCGATTACAAGACCAACAAGGCAATCAAGCGTACCGGGTACGGCATGGGACTGGGGCCGCTGGCGCATCTGGTCAATTGCAATTTTGAGCATTATGCGATGCAATTGTCATTGGCTGAAGTTGTCGCCAAACTGGAGGGATATATCCCGCGTGATACGATATGCCGCCGGGCGCTGATTCATTTTCCGCCGATGGCTGCGCCGGAATTCATCGAGACGCCGAACCGGTCCGGCGAGTGTTACGAAATGCTGATTGATTACGTTTCAAACTATAACCGCGTACCGTTTTAGGAGGACCGAATGAGTTGCAATAAAATCTATGACCGGCGGCACACTGAATGCGCTGGCTGCCCGGATACATCTGAATGTCAATTGCATAACGTTTGTACATGCTATGGGGGGTACAGCAATGCCGCGGATGCGTGCAAAGCCTGCGCGAATCGTGAATATTGCCAAGCTGCCAAAGATGAAAAATTTCATGCCAAGCGACATGGAGAACCGTCTATCAGTCTGATTGATGTGGAATATTCGTCACAAGAAGCAAGTCCGCAGGAAGTAAGCCGGGAAAGTGAAGTATTGAATCGGCTGTTTGAATGTTGTAATCACAATCCGTTGACCATAGCAATAGCAATAGCGCGTCACGGTGGTATGAGTTATGCCGAAATTGCGCGCGCGCTCGGGACATCGAAACAACGTGTTTATTGGAGGATTACGAAAGTCAGAAATTCGGCGTTGGTGGCTTATTTGTGCGGCCAGCGTTCCAGCAAGCACCGCAATAGTGCAATCAAGGTCAGTACGATAGAAGATCAGGAAAGAACCGGCAAAAAGGTACTTCCTGGAGATAAATAAAAAAAAGTGGGCTAGGGCGGTTCGCTATTTCTCTATTTTTCAACATCAAAAAATTTTGGGTCAAAGCAATATGGCATTATTTGAAATACAGCCGCGGCGGACACTGAACGGAACCGGCGGCGTTGCGGTAGCGGAAAATGAGACGGTCCGGGTTTGCGGTCCGCTGTTGAAATTAAAAAACGCAATTGGAACGCTTGAACGCGGGAAAAATATTCATTTTGTGACGGCGGGTAGTTGGGCGCTGCATGACTTGGTGAAATACCTGTTGACGCAGACGGGACCGGCTGATTTGTTGGCATTCACTTGGAGCCTGACAATTCCGGCAGCGGTAACATTAATACGGCAGCAGGAAGCCGGAAATTTGCGGAATATGTCGTTTATCGTCGATGCAAAAATGAGCAAATGGTCTGCGGCCGCGCTGTCGATTCTGACGAAACATTGTGACAGGATTGTCCGTACTGCGAATCATGCGAAAGGCTTTTTATTGAGCAATGCGGAATGGCGCGTATCGGTAATCAGTTCTGCGAATTTCAGCAATAACCCGCGTATTGAGGGCGGATGTATCAGCACAAATCCGGTTGTTTTCGATATGCACCGGGAATGGATCGAACAGCTTTTGCACGACGGGGACCCGTTCCGGGCGGAGACAGAGCCGCTGCCGGTTCAAGCGGCTGCAGGACCAGACAAGACTTTGTTTTTGATTCGCGGTTTGCCGGGTTCGGGAAAATCGACACTGGCGCACATGCTGACGGATACGGTTTTTGAGAATGACGATTTTTTCACTGTGGGCGGAAATTATCTGTTTTCAGCGCGGGAACTGCCGCGGGCGGCGGCGACCTGTTACAACAATGTCCGTGATGCAATGGAAGAAGGGCGGCCGCGCATCGCGGTTGCAAATGTGTTTGCGGAGGCGGCGGGAATGGACCGTTATATTCAGTTGGCCGGCGCAATGGGTTATGCGGTCGTGTCTCTGATTGTGGAAAATCGCAGCGCGCGCGAAAATATCCACAGTGTGACGCCGGCGGCCATAGATGGAATGAAGCGGCGTTTTGAGGTAAAACTATGCTGACGGAAAAGAACTTGCAAGATATTGAGGAATGCGGAGCGCGCCAGTTTACCGAGGAAGAGACTTGTATCATTGCAGACGTATCGGAAAAGGAATACGAGTGTAATCCGGAGGCGCGGCGGCGTTATCGGCGGGGGATGCTGAAAGCGCAATTTGAGGTGCGCGAAACAGTGCGGAAGATGGCCGCGGAAGGTGTGCCGCAGATGGTGAAAATCTTTCAAAGCTACATTGACCGAATCGAATTTCCGGAGGAATAAAGATGGCATTGACCCGAGTAAAACGCAGCGGCGAACCGCGCCGGAAAGCGTCTTTGCCTCCGCCGGTCAAAGCGTCGGTCAAAGCGATGACGAAAAAAGAGTTTGCCGATTGGACCGGCAAGAGCCTGCCGGCGGTCCGGAAGTTATGCGACAAAGGCCGGTTCTTTTTGGACGGATTCGGAGAATTTGAAGCGGTCAAGACCGGCACATCAAAAACCGCGCCGCTGGAAATCCGACCGGTTGAAGCTGCCCCGGTTGAACAGCATACGCGCCGGGGAACGGAGAATCTGTCATTTGCGGAACTGAAAGCGCGGAAGCTCGAAGCGGAAATCCGGCACTTGGAGCAACGCACGCTTGACCGTCAGGAAACCATAGAGCGCAATTTTGAAGCGGAAATCATTGAAAAGCTGATTGATGCGCTGCAACCATTGAAGGATGCTTTTGTAAAATGCAAATTAACTCCGGAACAGACCAGTTTAATCACCGGCGCGCTGAACGAATCATTGCAGCAGTTAGAAAGATCGTTGATACAATAACGCCGATTGCATACATGCGCCCGGTCGAATACTGCGAAGCCGTGGTCAATTTGAGTGCAGACAAGACGGCTGCGGCCTCCGGGTTGATTCGCATTCGGGACGTAACTCCGTATCTGGTGGACCCGATCAACTATTTTGAGCATCACGGAAAATGCAAAGAGACGTGCCAAGCGGTCGAACAGACCGCCAAATCGACCGGCTGGAAGATGGGCGCGATGTGGCGCTTGCGCCATATGCCGTCACCGGCTGCAATTCTGTATCAGAACGAGGATGTAGGGAAAAAGATTGTCCGCGACAGCTTTTTGCCGATGCTTCGATGTGAACCGGATTATCGGCGCGCTGTTCCGGAACGTGCCAACGAGAACCCGAAATTTCTTGATTTGCCGGATGCACCGGTCTACCTGATGAGTGCGGAACAGGCGATTATTTCTATCCCGCTCGGGCTGATTGTCGGGGACGAAATCAATAAATGGCGGCAGGAAAAAGCGAACCGCAACAAGAAGAAAATCACGTCGGATGAAGATTACCAAGTCTCGAAGCTGAAAGACATGGACAAACGGACCCGGACGTTTTACGACAGCTTGCGGGTTTTGGTCTGTTCGCCGGAGGGAAAAAACGCGCCGATTACAACCGAGTTTAAACAATCGAGCATGGGTTACTTTCATTGCCGTTGTGTGGAATGCGGAGAACTGGCGTTCAATTCCACAATGCCGGAGGATTATTTTTCCTACGAGGCGACAGACGGAACGGTGAACCGCGCGACGATTCGCTTAACCTGCCCGAAATGCGGCCATGTTCATACCGAAGCCGACAAAATTATGATCACTCGCGGCGGCGCATATGTTCACGAGCATCCGGAGCGGTTCGATTATCACGCCGGTTTCTGTTGGGGAGCGCTGGCGGCGCAGTTTCCCGGCGTTGACTGGCTGGAAATCTGTCAGGCAATCGAGAATGCGAAGAACTCGAACAGCTACGAAACACAGGCATATTTATGCAACTCCATCAAGGGAGTTGAGTTTGTGCCGACTGTCGTAACCGGAGAAAAAATCAGTGTTGTACGCAGCCACTTTATACCGGAGTTGCCACCGGATGTGTTTTTCTCGGCGGTTTATATGGGGGTGGACACGCAGGAAGTCGGTTATTGGTGGCAGGTATGGGGCATTGATCTGGCCGGTAACTGGTATACGCTGGATTATGGTTTTGCGTGGGACGATCAAGCGGTAATCGATGCTTGGAATCGGGAATATTGCGGCATTCGCCCGATGGCCGGAATCATCGATGAAGGCGGCCACCGAAAACCGGATGTAGATAATCTGCTGGCGTTGCTCGGCAGCGGCTTTTTCAAGTATAAGGGGGAAGGCGGAAATCGCAAGGAAAATTACCGGATATCGGAACAGGATGAATTTTTGATTCTGGCGATGGCGAAACGTTATCAGGCGCGTTTGCTGTATCTGATTTACAGCCAGCATCGGAAAAATAATCATTACTGGTTCATCGTGTGTCCGATCAAGAAGACATTCACACAGCAGATGGCAAGCGTGCAAGCGCCGGCCGGAGACCCGGAAGCGGATTTTGAGGAATGGACCCCATACGATCGGCAGCATGATTTATTTGATGCAGGAAAAATGATTCTGCTTATTCATGATTTTGCGTGTAATGAATTCCCATCGTCATTTTGGCGACGGCCGGCCGGTTATTCGGAACCGCAACCGGCGGCGGTTCTGGTCTGATTTTGACGTTTCGCCCCTTTCTGAAAAGGGGGGATTTTCATGTTTGCGGAAGACGTGTTGCATGATATTGAACAAATGATTTGCGGCCGGGCGACCGATGCAGTCAAGAAACGTACCGTTGACGGGGTTTCGCTGGAATATTACAGCATCGAAGAACTGTTGATTCTGCGCGACAAGTTCAAATATCTGGCGGCGGCTGAATCCGGCGAAGCGCCGCAGCTCCCCGGACAAGTCTTTTTGGAATTCCGGGGGTAATATGTTGAATTGGATTCGTGATTATTTCAAACGGACGGAACCGGCGGAGCCGGCGGAACGTTCCTTTATCGGTGCGGAGGTGAACCGCTTCAATCAAGATTTTCTGATGGAAGCGATCCGGACCAATGAGGATATTCGGCGCAATTTGCCGAATTTGCGTAACCGCAGCCGGGAGCTGTCGAAAAACAATGGCGACTACCGCAAGTACCTGCGGATGTGCGAACGCAATATCGTCGGGCCGAACGGGATTTTGCTGCAAACGATTGTCCGTCTGAAAAACGGCAAGCTCGACAAGATGGCGAACCAATGGATTGTAAAACGTTGGGCCGACTTCTGTATGAAAGGAAACTGTACCGCAAACCGCCGGCAGGGAATGCGGCGGCTGATGAAAAATATTGTCCGTTGCTGGCGGATTGATGGAGAGGTGTTTTTGCGGCGGCTACCGAACTTCAACAACCGCCATCGTTACGCATTCCAGTTGCTCGACCCGGCAGCCTGTCCGGTTACGCTGAATCAGGTATTGCCGAACGGGAACCGAATTGTTATGGGCGTGGAGCTGGACCCGTGGGATGCGCCTGTCGCCTACTATTTCTACTCCCGCAGCAATGTCGATTCGTCGATGGGGCAGTATTACGATCCGATTTATGCACCGACACAGCGGATCGACGGGGAAGCGTATGTCCGGCTGCCGGTGGAGGAGATCAACCACTTTTATGATGATGAGCTTGTCGGGCAGGTTCGCGGCTTCCCGTTCGGCCAAGCGGCGATGCAGGAAATTTATCTACTGAACAGCTATGTCTATGCCGAACTTGTCGCTGCGGATGCGGCCAGTAAAAAGCTCGGCAAAATCGTCAATAAAAAACTGCCGTCGCAGTACGGCGGCCGGAATGCGGATGGCACGCAGAAAGAAGCGCCGATTCAGCGCGTGAAGACCGAAGCCGGCAGTTTTGATTTGCTGACGGGTGATTGGGATATTCTGACTTACGACCCGCAGCACCCGGCTGCGAATTTCCCGCCCTTCATCAAGGCGATGAATCGCAAAGTTGCGAACGGTCTTGACGTTGCTTACAACGGTTTTGCAAACGACCTGGAAAGTGTGAATTTTTCGTCGATGCGCGGCGGCGTACTGGATGAGCGTGATGCGTGGATGGACCAGCAGCAAACAATCATCGAAGATATTTTGGATGTAGAATTTCCGCTTTGGCTGCAGGTTCAATTACTGCTGCCGGATTCGCCCTATGAGCCGTTTGCATTTGAGCGGTTGAACGCGGCGCAATGGCTGCCGCGGCGCTGGTCCTGGGTAGACCCGGAACGTGACGCGCAAAGCAAGTTGTCACAGGTTGCGTTAGGAGCGACGACCCCGCAGGATATTGCCGCCGAACTCGGAAACAATTTTGACGATAATATCGAGCAGATCAAAGAGGCGGTTTCCGCCCTCGGCCCGATACGGGAATATCTGTCAATCATCAAAGACCTGAAAGGCGTGTTCGATAAATCGCAGGACCTGAAACCGGACAATGTCATTCCCCCGAAAAACGATGAAAACGACGACGCGGAACAGAAATGATTTTTGACGTTTTTCCCGAAACCATAAAGAGGTGTTTATGATGAAACTGAAAATCAAATCGGAGTTTCGTTCATTCGAGATATCCGCGGTAGACCCGGAGAAGCGGACCGCAACATTTGCCGCGTCCAGTGAATTTCCGGTTGAGCGATACGATTACGCCCGGAATGAAACGTACCTTGAAATCTTGTCGCATGATCCGGGTGATGTGGATTTGTCGCGCATGATCGGCGCGCCGGTTCTGGACGGACACGGTGGGGACGTGATCGGCGTGGTGGAGAATGCCGAATTGATCGATAAGCGCATGGTGGTCAGCGTCCGTTATTCCGATGCGACGGAGCGCGCCCGCGAAATATTCAAAGATATCTGCGACGGCATTCGGCGCAATGTGTCAATCGGATACATCAAAACTGCGGTTCGATCCTGCACGAAAGACCAGCAGAACCGGCGGACGGTCCGGTTTGCGTGGCAGCCTTACGAAGTGAGCAACGTATCTATTCCGGCGGACCCGACTGTCGGAATCGGCCGCGATGCGGAACAGCCGGTTTTCCGTGAATTGGAATTGCCGGAACCGGAACGGAAAAACAAACAGAACCTTATCATTTTAACCTGACAGGAGATAACAGAATGAAGCTTACCAAAGAAGTGCGTGACATGCTGATCGCGGCCGGCATGGACAAGAACGCCAGCGACGAAGAGGCGCGCCAGTTCGCCGCGGACAATGGCATCAAGATTGTCGATTGCCGCGGCACGCAGGAAACTGACATGACGCGGGCAATTGACCTGCTGGCGCTCGGCCGGCAGCGCGGCATGTTCGACGAAGTTTCCAAGATGCTGCGCGACGGCAAGAGCAACGAGGAAATCTATACAGCGTTGCTCGAACGCTCCGGAGCGAAGCCGGCCGGAACCGCCGAAATCGGCCTGACCGACAAGGACAAGCGGCAGTATTCGATTTGCCGGGCGATTCACGCAGCCGCGTCGCAGAACTGGGATCTTGCGCCGTTCGAGCGGGAGGTGTCGGAGGCCGCCGCCAAGCACATGAAAATGGAATCGCGCGGCTTTTTCGTGCCGATGGACATTCTTTCGCACAACAGCGGCGCGCGTATCGAACATGTCATGGATGTTCGTGCCAGTGATTTGACCGCGGGGACCGCGGCAAACGGCGGGAACACGGTTGCGACCGAGCTGCTGATGGGCGACTTTATCGACATGCTGCGAAAGCGCCTGGTGCTGTCCCGCCTGGGAGTGCGCTACCTTACCGGCTTGCGCGGCAGTATCGCCATTCCGAAGCAGACTGCCGGGGCCGCCAGCTATTTTGTTGCGGAAGACGGCAACATCACCGGCAGCGGCCAGAAGTTCGCGCAGATTGCTATGTCTCCGAAAACGGTTGGCGCGATGACCAGCTTTTCGCGGCTGCTGACGATTCAGTCCAGTTTGGCGGTCGAACAGTTCGTTCGCGCTGATTTGGCTATGGCGCTGGCGGAAGGGATCGAAACCGCGGCGTTGAACGGCACCGGAACCGACAATCAGCCGCTCGGCCTGTTGAAGCGGACCGGAACAAACGTGGTTGCAATCGGCACCAATGGCGGCGCGCTGACATGGAAAGACGTGGTTGCGATGGAAACCGAGGTTGCCGACGACAATGTCTTCGACGATGGGACGATGGCTTATCTGTTCAATGCCCGTACCCGCGGCGCATTGAAAACGACCGAGAAATTTGCCAACACCGGCAAGGAGATTTACCAGCCGGGGATGAATCGCGGCGAAGGGGAGGTCAACGGCTATCTTGCCGCCGTGTCGAATATTCTGCCGAAAAACGGCACGAAGGGAACCGGAACCGGACTTTCGACCGGCGTGTTCGGCCGCTGGTCCGACCAGATCATCGGTCTTTGGGGCGTGCTTGACCTGCTGGTCGATCCGTACAGCAGCGCGCAGAATGGCGGCGCGCGCGTGGTGGCGCTGCAGAGCTTCGACACGACGGTTCGTTACGAGGAATCGTTCTGTCTCTGCTCGGATATCGTCACGGCGTAACGAGGAATCTTTCCGAAAGCCCCGTTCCCGTTCCTGTCGGGGCGGGGCTTTTTTTCAGGAGAAAATAGAATGAAACAGAAAAGAAAAGCAAACCCGGAGTTGACGTTTCAAGTGTACAAGTTCGGAATTCATGTAAAATGTCATGCCGGGGATTATTTTTACGTCGTTCAGGCATTGGACGAAAAACACGCGGCGCTCAATTTCCGTGCGGAAGGGAAACCCGGCCGGATTCTGACCATTGAGCGACTGGAAGCCGTCAAGCCGCCGGCCGACAGCAAGCCGGACGCGCCGCCGCCCGCCGACAAGTTGCCGGACCCGCCGGACAAGCTGCCGCCGGAGGAAACCGGGGAGAACGGCGACGATGATGCGGCGGAATGATATTTTCACGCCGGATATGACCGTCAAGGCGGAATGGGACGGCAAGAAATATGATTGCATTGCCGGCGGCGTGGACCGCGGAAAACGGCAGTTTGCCGAAGCGACGTTGGAGAATACGACTTCGACCGCGCGTTTCTGGCTTGCCGATTTTCCGAGCGGGCCGCCGGCTATCGGGGACCGGTTGACGATCAGCGGAGAGGTGTTCCGGATTCTGGATTCACACCGGTTCGGGCCGTTCATCAAATATGCGCTCGGGGGAGAATATGGCCGTAAGTGATATTATGCTCGATATCGATACGCGGGAATTTGAAGAGGCTATCGACGAATGCGCGGCGGAAACCCGGATCGATGATTATATGGAGCTTACCGCCAACGCGCAACGGTATCTGGTTGCCGTGGTGAAACACCTGCCGGAGCGGACCGGCAATCTGCGAAGCGCGGCTATTCCGGTATGGCGCTATCTGCGAATTCCCGGCCGGCCGTTGACCAATTTGGAAGAGGGGCAGAAAATCGCGGAATGGATCGAGAAGAAAACCGGCCGCCGGCGCTCCGCTAAACTGATGAGCCGCGGCGTATTCGAGGACCGGCGCAACGATCCGAACGAGCCGAGCTTTAAATATGAGCTGTTTGCGGCGGAGTGGCGCGGCCGGAACAAGGAAGACCGCAGCGCGGCGGCTATTTCCAAAGCGCTTCAATCCGGTTTGCTCGGCGTACAGGATTTGAAAAAAGTCGGAATCCTGATGGCCGGAGGCACGACCTACGCGGCATTATGGGGCTACCTGGTCGATTTGTTTTCTGCGACTTCGGCCGGTCGAAGTTGGCTGATCAACAATGAATCGGGCTATTGGAAGCCGTACAGCACCTTTTTCAAGGGAAATCGCAAGCAGATCAATGCGGCAACGCCGGAATTCAAATGGAGCGGCCGGCACGCTAAGACGCTGGCGAAACACAGCGGGAAATGACATGAAAACTTTGAATTTTGAATTTCAGCTTGAAACGGACCTGTTGAAACTGTTCGACTTTGCCGTCCCGAATCAATACACCTGGTCGATGCTTCCACCGAAACCGAAATATCCATCACTTGTCGTTCGTTGTGACCGGACGGAGCCGGAACGGGGTTTCGGGGATGCGGGCGTTCATTCGGCCGACATGCTGGTCCATATTCAGACCTATCGCGCAGATGACAAGCAGGGGATCGAGCTGCAACGGCTGCTGAATCAGGCGCGCGGCGTGCTGCTTGCGCCCCGGCTGGCGGAACGGCTGAACGCGGTAAGTGGATGTACGATTTTTGCAGCGGTGAATCTGGAAGGGTATGAAAACCCGGACTCCGAAATCCGAAGCTATACGCTGCAATTGCAAGTAAAATTTTCTCCGACAAAAGCGGACTGATTTTGACGTTTTTCCCGAATCTATAAACAAGAAGGAGATTTTATTATGGCAGGTGAAAGCAAAGTCGTGATTGTCGGCCTGACGGAAGGGCCGGTTTGGGGGTGTCCCGATTTGTCGTGGGGCAAGGGTCAGAGTTTGGATGTCGATCACAACGGCGATTCAAAGACGATGGAGGATGGACAGGGCCAGACCGTCGCCAAAGCCTACTACAATAACAAGGAAACTGTCAGCTATACGGTTAAAGTAGCCGGACAGGTCCCCGGCTTGAAACGCGGTAATGTGCTGCAGGTGGACGGCAAGCCGTACATCCTCGACAGTTGGAAAGACGGGAAGAAATCCGGTGACTTTCAGGAATACACCTTGAATCTCGAATCGTTCGAGAGCATCACGGTTACGGCGGGGGCATAATCATGGCGGAAACAAGATTGCCGGCGGGCGTTGATCCGATGGACCCGAAAATCATTGAAGAGATGCGTTCCGGCGCTGATCGGGTGGAGGCGGAGAACCGGCCGCCTGATTCTCTGGTGGAGGCACAGGACTTGACCGACACGCAGACGATTGCGGGTTTTCGCTGCCGGCCGATGTCGGCGGGGCTGTTTGCGCTGCTGGAACTGGTGAAAGCGCCGATTCTGTCATCCGATGCGGAAAAAGAGGGCGATATGCTGGACATGATGGTTATTATGTTCCTGCTGCTGTCCGATACGACCGACGATGAATTGGTCGAACTGGCCGAAGCTGGCTATCCGGTCTTGCGCCGGGCTACTCTGAAATGGTCGTTCAAGCTGGATATGGCAACGATGAGCGAAATTCAAGCCGCGTTACCGGTAATGCTCGAACGCTTTCAGAGCGCAATGGATTTATACGGCGGGGATGGTGATAAAAAAAAATAAGCAACTGGATTATCGATTACAGTGATATTCTGATTTCTGAATATCATTGGAGCCGGGAATATGTAATTTGGCGGCTGCCGTTTGCGACGGGGATTAAATATATCGCGTCAATCAGCGACCGTCTGACCGGTAAAAATCGACTTGAAGAGCGCTACCGGGAAAAGCTTCTGGAAGCGCTCGCAATTTATCAGGAAGATTTTAACGAGCGTCACGGCTTAGGGAGAAAAATAATAGATGGCAAGTGCAGTTCTGACCGGAGTGACGAAACTTAACATTTCCGGTATGCAAAAAGGGTTCAAAGAACTCAAAAAAACAGTGCAGCAGTTTCGGAAAGAGGTGGTACAGCCGTTTTCCGAAGCTGCCGGCGCATTGATGAGTTTTACGAAAAAAGCGCTTATTGCGGGGGCGGCCGTGGCTGGAATCGGCATCAAGGAGGCATTCGGAGATGAACAGGCGATTGTACAGTTTCAGGCGCTCGGAATGTCGATTCAGGACGCGAAAAAACGGTATGATGAACTGTCGAAACTGGCGCGCTCCCGCGGAGGCTCGCTTTTTCCTACCGGAACCTGGGCGGAGGCATCGCAGACGTTGCGGAACATGGGCGGAGCGGCATTGGACAATAACCAGATGCTTACGCTGCTCGGGGATGCTTCCGCCAAAAGCCGGCGGCCGTTGCTGGACGTGACGAAAACAGTTGGAGAGTTTTACGCGAAATTGTCCGGCGGCCAGAAGATCACCGAAACAGCGATTAAAATGTTTCGGGACGGCATTATCTCCGAAGCTGCGATGAAAAAAATCGTACAGGCGGAAAAGGCCGGTCAATCGCAAGCGGTCATCTGGCGGATGGTGACGACGGAATTAGGGCGTTCCGGCGGCGCTATGGCGCTGATGGCCTCGACCGGTTCAGCGCAGTTTACGCGCCTCCGTACCGTGATCGGGCAGACCTTCGGAACCGTTTTTGAAAAGATGGCGGACCGTGTAAAAGATGTGTTGTACCGGATCAATGAAACGCTTGACCGGCTGTTGTCGAACGGCACATTTGCACGATGGGGGCAGACGATTGGAGAATGGACGGAAAAAATCGTCAACAGTGCATGGCGCATTATTCTTGCCTGGCGGAATCTTGATGAAAACACCCGCACGCAGCTTACAAGTTTGCTCGGCGGATTTGTGGCGTTCCTGGTGGCGTGGAAAACCGGCTTTCTGTCTGCTATGGTGAACGGCATGATTGGACTTGGCACATTCATCGCGGGACACTTTGCGCTTATCCTCGGCATTGTCGCGGCGTTTGCAACGGCATTTCTCGGTTACAATCTCGGTAAAACGATTTATGAAAGTTTGTCGCCTGGCGGACAGGGAATGTTACAAAAATTCATGGCTTCTTTGATGGGTTTTGTTGACCTGATGAAAGCATGTTTTGTGACATTGTGGGAAATGGCGAAAGTTACCGGTGAAAATATTTGGGCGGCCATTACTGGCAAGGGAACCAATTTTTCCGGTGATTTTGATAACGTTATCGACAAATTCAAAAAGGAATACAACCGGATTCTGGATCAATACGGCCAGATTTCCCGCGATATCGACAAGGACACCGAAAAGCAGGACAAGAACAACGACGGTAGTAGTTTTGCAGACCGTTTTCTCGAAAACTTTCAGAAAAATTTCGATCCGAAAAAATGGTGGGACGATTTTAAAAAGTTCGGGGAAGGGATGATACCGGACAGCCTGAAAGAATTTTTCAAGCAGTTGCAGACAATGCAGGGTATTAAATTCCCGAAAATGCCGGAAGTGAAACCGCTGGACCAACAGTTGAATACAAAAGGCGTATTGCGCGATTTGTATATGATGTCCCGGTACACTTTGCGTGGCATCTATTCCATGCTGCCGCGGCCGCCTCGGAAAATAGTGAAAGAGGATACGCCGAGAGACACAAAAACGCAGACGCCGGGAAAGCCGGGCGCGCCGGAGAAGCCGAATACGCCGCCAGCAGTAACTTCGGATAATGAAAATCAAGTCACGTTGGCAAAAGTGGATGCAACGCTTTCTGATATCTGGTCTAAGCTGGACACTCCTATCGGCATTCTGGCGGAAATCCGGGATTCGGTTCGGCGTATTCAGGATGCAGCCGGGGCGTTGCCGCATCTGCCGTCACCTGGGGAAGCGGTAGCAGCCGCCAAGCGCGGCAGTGTCGATAATGTTCCGGCCGGCAGGAACCCCGGCGATGTTCAGCAGCAGGACCATACCGGGGAAGTTGTTGCCCGGCTCGACACTTCAAATCAGCTTCTATCGCAGATCGGGACCGGAGTAAACCGGCTCGGCGGAAAATTAACACCATGTTGGGGATGATATGATGAGCAGTACAGTGGTAGGACATAAGTTTGACACGCCGGTTTCGATGGCCGGTTATCCGTTGAAACGACGGGACGAAAACGGAATCTGGCAGAAAGAAGAGCGTTTCCGCATTCAGACCGGTTTGCAGGGAAATTACATTCCGGCGCATGGAAGTACCAATTCCGAAGGGATGGTAATCAATGGAGTTGAAATCAATGAAGGTTTGGAGGGCTTTCCGGGAATCAGCGAAGTTGCATTGACATGGAAATATCCGGACATCAATTCGACATGGAACGGATCGAGCAATGAATATGGAACGACCTACGAATCTGACGCGACCCGCGCCGAAAAACGTATCGAAGAACACCCGGATTGGCCGACATTGAGCGCCGACGACCAGACAACACTAAAAGGAGCTTTTTCAACGTTCGTACTTGTTACAATCACTTACCGGAAAATTCAGAAAAAGAAAAAGTCATCGTTCCGGTTTACCGAAGAAGAAATTGTCGGCAATGTGAACCAGACGGAAGCGCCGTCAGGATTGAGCGGCGCGACTGCTGCCAAGTGGATGAATTACGGAAAAAGTATCCGGTTCATTAAGGGGGATTCGGTCGAAATAACCGAAAGTTGGCAATATGACTGGTTCAACTGGAAAGGAGCCGTTACGCCGACCATGAAACTGACCGATATTGTAAGTTGGGTGAAAAGGAAAAAATAAGATGTTGACTCCGCCTTTGGTGCCGCGCTCTGGCGACCCTCTGGAAGCGTCCTGGGCCGCGCAATTGATTCAATGGATCAAAGATGCAGTTATACCGCGCAGCGACGGTGTAACGACCCGTGTTGACGGGAATATCATTACTGCGCTCGGCGGAAGTGGAGAAGCCGTTACGCAGAACATTGAACCGAATGTTCCTGTTAGAATCAATGGTGGAAATTCCCTGTCCGGTTATGCTGTCACGGTTTTCGGTAACGGGCTTGACCAGCCGGCAACAGGACAAGCAACTTTGTTTTTGGTTCAGACAAATTTACAGGCCGATGCACTGTTGCCGGGGGAAATTGTGCTTGCAAGTCGCAGCTATATGCAGGTTATCGGGGGCTGATTATGGCATATATTCTGTTGAAACCGCCGGTTCCCTATTTCAAGATCAAGGGACCGAATGGCGTGGAAACTGTGGAATATGCTTCAATATGCAACGATTACACAATGCCATACGTCCAAACAAACGGCAGCTTAGTGCATTACAAATCATCATATTGGGGTGGGCGTTACGTGTTGAGCCAGCTTCGCTATCTTTACCCGGCGTTATCGGTAAATGGTAGTTTTTATCCGTGGTACTTCACTGGGAAAGAAACATATCAATATACGAGTTGTCCAGATATCCCGGACAATTCCAGTTGGAGCGCCAGTTATTGGGGAACCATCGGCGAAATGGATATTACAATGCAAAGCCCGTATCCCGGCTTTTCTGATGCTATGGCCGGAAGTACAATCCGGATACCGGTTGAATTTATCAAAAAATTCAACGACGGTAATTTCGTCTGCGATGCTGAAATGATCGGAGAAACGACAACGCCGGTTATCGTATATCTGAATGTGGAGGCATATTTGCTGGATAACGAGCGGTACGGCAGCAAAGACTATGATTTTGAACGGAAAGCCAGTGAGGAGGAACGCGCCGGTCTGTATCGCTGGTGTGCAGTGAGAAACGGCCAGAAATATGAAAATGCGGCACCGTATGCGATTGGCAATCCGGTACATGGAATCACATCCGGTAAACTGAAAGAGAAGTTTGCTGGCGGTTTCTGGAATGGGGGGAATGGCGGCTATTCCAATATTTCCGGCGTTACCGAAGATGGAAAGCTGATCGGGACTGTCAGTTTCCGGCAAACCAATATTCAGTTAGAGGTTGATTCGCCGTTGATTTATCAGGCATTCCAGAACGCCAATGCAGCAGGAACAAAATTTGAAATACCGTGGCTGCAAAATGGCGTACAATACTTTATCGGGCTGTCCCCGGCTGATTTCACCAGCATCGAAGTATTGCAGCAGTTGAAAGGTCCGGTTTACGCTTTTTCCGGTTACATCAACAGCGATTTCGGCAATATGAAAACCACTTGGACCGGGGTAAATCTGAAGGACGGTGGCGCTTCCGGTGAAACGCTGATTACTGATTATGTCGGTCACACGTTGCGCTCGTATCATAATTGGGAAAGCACTCCCGGAAAATCTCCCGTTTACCTGGCCAATATCCAACAATTCAAGGTTTGATATGTTGCTTTCTACACGATGTGCATTCAATTTGCAGCGGTATAATATTTCCCAGACGCTGTTTTTGTACCTGGAACGCCGAAAGGGGCAAAAAGATCGCGGTTGGATCGGCAATACGGATAATGGTGTTTTCTGGCCGCTTGATCAATATTTTGCCGATGTGTGCCGCGGAAGTTATCTGTTGGAACGGAACGGCAGATATTACCGTTTCATTGCGGATGACGAAACCGCCCGGCGGCGGATCGGTAACAACAACTTTTACAAGGGACAGCAGAATTACGATTGCAAGGAACTTGGCTTGACCTTGCGGAATTGCAGCAATCAGGCGGATCGCTACCACACGGCGACCGGTTGGACGCTTGTGCCGACCGCGCATAAGTGGGACAATGTTTTTTATACTGCGGATTATACACAAAAATACGACCCCTACAACAGTCGGTATTGGCCGGTTGTCATGGATGAAAATTGCTGGTTGTACAATCAAAACAGTAACCGCTATGAAAATGTAGCGAAGAAAGACCCGTTTACGCAGGTGGTATACAACAATACCGGAACAGGATATTATGCAGTTGCCACCGGCACGGACAAGAAAAAGTATTTAAAGTGGATGAATCCATTTTCAAAATATATTGAATTGCCGCCGCCGCCCGGTTACGGGGAACAGGAGTTGTATGATAGTATCGGCGTTCCATACTGGCAGGATACGAGCGACGAAAACAGTTATATCACGATTACGCGAAATTACCTGGCTGACGGGACATGGGAACCGCTGTGCCTTTCCTCTTATCCCGGCAATATCGATGCCGCGTTAGGCGTGACGGGCTTTTATTCCTTTTGGTATAAAGATGAGGTAATCTATTGGGGGGATTCGGTCGATTCGGCAACCTATTTCCGTTGCGGACAGTCGCTTGAAAATTATACGGATTTGGTTTTCGAGCTGGTCAAAGACAAAAATGACAAGCGGGAATTCAAGCGCAGCCGGATTGTTGTTGAATTCAAGGGTTCCAGCTATAACATTGATTCAATTATCGGCCGGAGCAGCTATAAAGAAACGTTTTACATTGCGGGTACGGGTGTGGTGTTATGAAAATATTCGGGATTGATGAAACGTTGGATTGGTCAGAAGAGGCGCTGAACCCGCGTGACTGCCGTTATTGGAACTGGTTATGGGCAGCATTGCAGGAACGTTGCGCGGTGATTCAGCGCAACGATTTACAATCAAGCATCAAGCAGATGGGAGAACCGTTTACGCCCGGTTGTCCGATGAACTTCAACAAAATCGATATGCTGGAAACCAGTTTGATTACCGCCGCGCAAAACTATGCGTCACCGGACTATATCAATGATGACATGATCGGGGATCAAAATATCTGGCTGCGTTCCCCATTGTATTCGTATAATGATTTGTGCAATGAATGCGGCTATCATTTCGGCATGTATTCGGCGCGCTGGATGAGACCGGCTGCGTTAAAACATAAAATGCTGATGCTGAAAAAGCTGGTTCAAATGATGCGGTATTATTGGGATGACAGCAACATGTGCGGGACGGTGGAAAATCCGAATATTGCGATTCACATGAAGCGTACCGACCCGAATAAAATCACGTCATATCCGATTACGTTTCATGACGCAATCACCAAGACCACAGATTATTACGAGACCGGCTTTTTCGGTTTCGGCCTGATGTATAAATACGTTGTTGCAAATCAAGGCAACATCAATTGGAGCGCATATGGGACGTGTGAAATTACCGCGAAATTCAACCGGTACTGCTACGCATTCGATTATGTACTATACGTAATCAGCAGCCAATGCAAATTCAACAATCCGGGCGGCGGGTGGGGGGTGAACGGGAACTATAAAGATAACCTTTACCCGTGGGAGCCGGATAAGAAAGTGTGGGAACTTGCTGCCGGATCATGGCCGGCCGGAGAACGCTTTTTCTATCATGCCGACATGCCGCCGGAGAAATGGCCGGGCAAGCGGATTACTGCCCCGGAAACAATCAGACAAGAAGCTGTACAATACGTATATGCGGACGTTTACGGGTTGCTTGACTTTAAAAAATCCATGACTTATTTTTGACGTTTCGCCCCCTCCTAAAAAGGGGGCTTTTTCATGTTGTATGCCAACGTGGATACCAAACATTTCGTTCCGATTCCCGGTAATAACAATGTACAGCAGCCGGAGCAGCGGGACCAGATTATCTATGGGATGCGTGTCGCACTTCGGTTCAAGTTCTGCAATGACGACGGAACGCCGTTTGTCCTGAATGATTCTGATACGTTCTGTTGCGGCGGCGATATCAATTTCATCCATGACGATGATTTGATGTTTTACGCCGGGCACGATGATTGCCGGATCGTGTCGGCGGCGGATGGGGAAATCGAAGTCATGGTTGATTCGACTTCCGATGTGTTCGGGGCCAAAGCTAACCATAGCAATACCCTGATGTATATTCAGGTGAAGCGACACCGCGCCGGCGACCTCTTGGGCGAAACACTGTTGCAGGATACTGTTTATGCACAACCGGCAGTCATGACAACCGAGGGTGCGCCGACTGCCGCACAGCCGGAGTACACACCGACTGCCGGAATGCTGGCAATCATGCGCGCCGGAGAGGAAACGCAATTCGCTGTTGCTGCTGATGCGCCGGATTCGGAATGGAGCGGAGACGCGACCGCGGAAAGCCGTTGGAAGCGCTCGCGCAATCGTGCTGCCGGCGGGGAATGGAGCGACCCGGAACCGTTGCTCGGCGGACCGCAGGGCGACACCGGGCCGAAAGGCGACAAGGGCGACAAGGGCGACAAAGGCGATATCGGACCACAGGGGCCGAAAGGGGAACCGGGCAAGGACGGTGCAGACGGTGCAGACGGTGCAGACGGTGCAGACGGTGCAGACGGTGCCAGTTTCTATACCTACATTGCTTATGCGACCGCCGCGACCGGCGCAGGCTTCTCATTGTCTCCGTCCGGCAGGAAATACCGTGCCGAGATCGTTTCACCCGTGCCGCTGGACCCGCCGCAATTGGGTGACTTCTCCGGAGCTGAATGGGTGAAATTTGCGGGCGATGACGGTAAGAATTTTCAGGAAATCGCGGTTGCCGACACCGGACAGTCTGTTACGGCGGTTACTCGTATTGTGTTTGAAAATGCGACGGTCCGCGCCGGCGTGGACGGGGAAGTCATTGTCAGCATGAATGCACCCGGTCTGATGAACGCGGCGTTTACCGGGTACAGCCAGCTTAACGGCCGGACGAAATTGTCCGCCTGGATCAATGGCGGCGGCAGCGCCGGCGGCGGCAATTCCTCGATGTATGACAACTGCGACGCGCCGTTGCAGGTGGCAGCAGCGGCCAAAACCAATTATTCAATCTTCAAGGGGGAACTATGATTTTTTCCAATATCGATTTTGCAGTCGTCTATGTTGACCCGTCGAGAGAGACAGCCGGCGACGGCAGCACTCCGGAAACAGCGTTGAAAGACCTGCCGGCGACACTAGCGGAATTTGCGGACGGAACTTGTTACCTGATTCGGCGGACTGCCGCGGGCGCGTGCGTCATGCCCTCCGGGACCCGTTCGGATATTCTGAATCTGATCGTTGCTGGAATGCCGAAACCGGATGATTTGCTTTATGACATCGTTCCGGATGCAGCAAAAAGCGCCTGGGGAATGGACAGCGCCGAACATGCGAACGTCAAGAATATATCAGGCTCATCCGCCAGTTTCGGGAAAATTCGCAACTTTCTACTGCATCGGGTTTACCTGTTCCGGGAGAACTCAACCGCCAATTCGTATATTTTTAACTTCACGGAATCAAGCAGCTTTTACGCGAATTTCCTGTTTCAGCATTGCCGGTTCGGATATGCCGGCTATGAGTTGGATGCGGCAGACTTCACGACCGCAGCGCCCTACAACGCCGCGCGGATGTGCAACTATATCGGGATATATTACGCGAATTTGTGCAGCATGACCGATTGCGCGATGAATTTTGACGCTTACGCACACGGTATCTACTGTTACTATGCGAAAATCGTGCAGGTTGAAAACGTGGCAATTCAGGCGTTGGCGACCTCCCGCAGTAACAGTTACCGCGCGCTGTGCCTGTCAGACCGGCAGGAAGGCGGAATCGAAGCGACGGTTCGCGGCCTGACTGCGAATATCTGGTTCAACGGAACGGCGCAGTATGTGCCGTGTCTGCTGCAATTGATGGACTACCAGCAATCAGATATTTCCGAAATTACCGTGACGATGAACAAGGCGCTGGACGAAAACCGGCCGGCCTCGCTTATCATGTACGGATATATGTTCTATTTCTACTATCTGCGCGATTTTTCAGTCACGGATGTTTCGATCAGTCTGCCGCACCTATGGAATATTCAATCCGGGGCATCTGTTTTCCGAATGGAACGTTGCTATACCTGTTCGCAGGTCCCCGGATGCGTGCACGAAGTGCGGAACCTGGCGGTTACGCTGGCGGAGGCGGACGGTATCGGGGAATCGAACAGTTATGATGAAGTCAAAAGTTCAAGCAACAGCAGCTATCAAGCCGTCTACCTTGACTTCCGGCAGACCGAAACATCGAATTACTGGAAAGCCGTGGAGGTTGAAAATATCACGGTCAAGCATCCGCGCGGGCGGGCGCTTTATGCGGCGTACTGCCGGCTTGGAAACTGCACCCTGTCCGGTACGGCGGTATTCGTGGCGGCGCTGGCGGATGTCAATTCCCTGTCTAGTTGGTTTCCGGGCTATGCGCTTTATGCGTGCGACAGCTCGACGGTTCGCGTGCGGAATCTGGCGGTCAACCTGTCGAATCCTACCTATCCGGCCTTATCCGGGGACCCGGCAATCGGCAGCACTTACAGCGATTATTCATTTGTTTTCGTCGATGAAAGCAACGTCGCAATCCGGCCGCTGGAAAACAACAGCGATTACCGAGGGAAAAACTACATCGGTTTTGTCGGCAATAACGAGGCGGCGGCCGGGCATTTCGTCCAGCGGAATCCGCTCGGGCTTTGCGACACCTGGAACGTGTCCAGAACCGGCGGTTCTCCGGCGTGCCTGAAACTCTGGAACAATACGTACAACAGTGAAACCGATATGATGATTTTAGGCCGGCGGCCGTTTAACGGCATGGAGCTTTTACCGGAAACGACCGGCCGTCACCGTCTGAAACTGCATATCGCTTACAAAGGCATTGCCGATGCTTCGATGCTGTATCGGCAACTGATGCTTTCCGCGACGGTACAGGGGGCGACGCAACGCCGGGTATTTTGGAGCGCCGCGGGCCAGTGGCAGGAAGATGCGGCGGCGATATGGAACAACGATTCGGATTTGACGCAAAAAATGTTGGTTTTGCCGCTGGAATGGACCGAAACGTCGGTTGTGAATGTGCGGATTTATTTCAACTGGTACAGTCCCGCCGGTTTCGTGTACATCGATCCTGCGGTCGAATTGGAACAAGTAGAACAGTAAAAAGGAGTACGGAATATGAATGAACAGGACAAGCGGGAAATCGGTGAAATCGTAGCGGCGGCCATCGTGCAGCATGGCGGTTGCCCGCACGGAGTGAATGCCGCGACCGCACACGAACTGATCGATTTTGCAACGACCTGGCGACATTGCAAGCGTACCGCTATCGGTGCATTTATCGTTACGCTGATCGGCGCGGCCGGTACTGCGATTTGGGCGGGGGTGAAAGCGCTGGCGCACGTCGGAACGCCGCTGTTCCTGCTGGCCGGAGCGCTGCTGCTGGCGGCGGGCTGCAGCACGGACAAGCTGGTCGAATCGGTCAGTCAAAAAAGCGTCAGCCTGAAAGGTTATGGCGCGGTCAACCTGATTGACACCGGCTATAATCCGGCGACCGGCACGACTACGCCGTCGCTGAATTCCATTGTCGGCAGCACCCATTACAAAAGTACGATTGTGGCGCGGCCGGAGGGGACCGAAACGCCGGATTACATCGACTATGCGCGGGAGGAAAGCGCAAGTTTCTGGAACTCGAAAGCCAAAAGCACGACGACCAGTTTCACGATTACGGCATCCGGCAAAGAGGCGATGCAGTTCTATTTGATGAAAATTGCGGAAATGGAACGGCAACGGGACACGGCAGCGACCGCCGCGGAAAAATAGCCGGAGGCAGGATGATTTATGACCTTGAGAAAAAGCGCTTGGTCGAAGGCCGTCCGACCCTGCGCTATTCGGATAAGCTTGAAAAGTGGGAAATCGCGTTTTCCGGCAGGACGGTTTCACAACAGGCAATTATCTGGCGTGCTGCCGTGGCGCTTGACTATAAGGCAGAGAATGTGTTAATCCGGATTGATGACCGCCACATCATCCGACTTGGGAATATGGTCCGGCTGCTGATCGATACGCTGTACCTGCCGTTTTTGGCTGCGGTCGATGCGCGGCCGGAGGGGAAAACGTTGTATTTTGCACTGTACGGCATGGATGCAAACAGCAGGACGGTGGAATATATCGAGTTTCCAGTGTTGGGGCTTCCGGCGATTGACCCGCCGGGCCTGAATCCGAAGCCGCCGCAATCGGCACGGGATTATTACGACGCACACATGATTAATTACCTGTTTTGCTGCTATACCGCCGGAGAACGCAATATCTATCCGCAAAGCGGGAAAGTTGAATTTGAGTTTTCGCCGTGGGTGGCGCGTTACCGGTTGGACCTGGAAGCGAATACGCCGGCTCTTGAAGTCGTGTTCAGTACCGACACTGAACATATGCCGGAAACAAAAAGTTTCTGGTTCAACATCTGCAAACTTGGAACCGATAAAATTGCCTTTACAGATGTTCGATGGTTCGACAGGGAGAACGGGGCGGAAACCGAGACTTTGCCGCTTGATTTGAGCGCACCGGCAATGTATCGGCTGTTGTTTCACTGGCTGGATGCTTACGGCGACCAGAACGGATACTGGTACAATTGCCGCAAAGACAATAAAATCCAATTATTCACGAGGTGATGACAATGGAATGTTATGGAAAAAATTACGGGCAGATTGGGGAATGTGCCAAATGCAGACTTCACCGGTATTGCAAAACAGCCGCGGACCCGAAACTGTTGTCTGACTGCCGTACAGAAGATCAGGAATTGAGGGATATTATTATGAATAGGCGATTGGCCGAGCGGCGGGTGGTACGTTCAGTAGCGGCGGAAGAAGAGAAGCGTTACAGTCGGGCGGACATGATGGAGGTGATTGGTTTTATGGCGGCGCTTGACTTTCGTTCGCTGCAATTGGTCTGGTTGAAATTGAATTTGCCGAATGCAAATTTGAGTGAACTTGCAGAGAAGCGCGGCGTAAGCCGTCAGGCTATGCACAAAATGGTACAAAGACGGATCAAAGAAATTCCGGAACTGGAAAAATTTTTCACTTACCACAGGCGGAAACGTGCCGAGAGGAAAGTGAAAACCGCCTGAAAATCCGGAGACTATCACAGTCACCTGGTGCCCGTTCCGCCTTTCATCCTTTCGGCGGGGCGGGCGTTTTGGGAAAGCCATGTTCGATGGCATAATCGAGCGCCCGCAGGAAAAATGCGTTTGACTTCGACCATGCAGCCTCACCGGATCGGAACCGGGAAATCTGCGACTGTTGAAACCCGGTCAGTTTGGCGAACTGGTACGCCGTCATTTCGTGTTTTTTCAAAAAATCATCGATTGTCATAAATGGAATGCCCGGATTGGCCGCCGGGCGCGGAGCTGTTTGTTATTTTCGATACTATACCGCGTATTTGCTTGAGATGCAAATTACCCGTTGATTGCGTCTTTCAGCAGCCTGTCCAAGCTGCCGTCATTGAGTGAATAATAGAAATCTTTAAGGGGGGCGCTTATCACCTCTTTGCAATGAACATGGTATTCGCCTGTTCCCACAAATTCATGCGGCGTCATATCGATGTACATGATACGATACCAACCGTTGTTATGGTGGAAATCGAAATAGAATCTGTGTTTAGGGGTACAGCTCATTCTGTGAAGTTTTTCAAGAATCATATTGATCGTCTGAAGCTTTTCTGATTGTTTCATTTCTGCTTATTCCTTAATTGCGCCGGGGCGCGATGCCCGGCCAGTTACTTCCATTTACTTTTTGCGGCTTGAAATCAGGTGATCGACGATTGCTGTTTTGAGGTATAAGAGCTTGGAAAACTGTTCTTTGCGCCGCTTCCGGAGGTATTTTTCAAGCTCCATATTTTCTGTATCGACAATTTCCCGTTCGCATTCGATTATAGCTTGGTCAGCTCCCCAGATGCGTTGAATGTAATTTTCAAAGTCATTACAAAACGCTTCATCCTGAATGACACTTTCCCGATTTTCAGGACGTACCAGCAATTCAAACAGTTCGTCACGGACTTCCCCGGCTTCCGTTCGTCCTTTTTGGAGCGCCTCTTTTGCAAAGGTCAAATCGCAGGGGGTGCCGCCCATATTCAATAATACTCTTTTGGCGCTGCACTGTTTGCGTCCGGCCTTGATAAGCCGATACATCAAAACCTCAAGTTTATTTGTGAGTTCTTTTTCCATTTTATAACCTGCTTTCATTTTAATTTGGGGATAGGGGGCCGCCGGCATGTTACCGGCGGCCGGTTCAGCGTTTACCGTTCATCCGGGATGTACATTGTCATGGTCTTTACAGCCACTTCCAATGCTGCCGGATCGTTAAACGCTTCGCGGATCATTTTGATTATCCGCTTGAGCATTTCCGCTCCTCCTTGATTTTTGAACGCGGCAGGTTATATTAACCTTCGTCGCGTTCGTGGTTGACGCTTCGGGGCGACACGCCGGATTGAAGTCTGAACCACTTCACCCGGCACCTTTTTTCTATTCGATTTTCAATCAGCCTCTTTTCTCTCTCAACAATTATAATATACACTCAATACTTGCTAATATCAAGTATTGAGCATAAAAAAATTCATTTTTTCTTCAAATTTCTTTCCCCCGATATAAAAAACTCAATTCGGATTAGTTCGTTTAGGTCTTTTATGGCCCACCATCCTTCGCTCGACAAAGCCGAGCTACGGATGGCAAGCCATCCTTTTCCGCGAGCAAAGTGAGTCATCATGTTTTACGCTTACTCTATCCCCATCCCGCTGAATGCTGCATCGGAAGTACCGAAGATTTAAAATCACGCTTGATTAAGCATAGCGAAGGTGATGTCCCGCATACTTCTGAATTCACACCGTGGAAAGTGGAAGTGTATTTTGCTTTTGAAACCAGAGAGAAAGCCGCGGCATTTGAAGATGATCTCAAATCCGGCAGCGGTCATGCTTTCGCAAAGCGTCACTTTTCGTTCGAGTCGTTGATAGATTCCTTACAAAACTCGAACCGACTTTCTGAAAGTTCAAGATTCTTGGTATGAGCATGTTTATATTGGGCCACCATTTTTGCTTTTTTTACGGCGTTTTGAGCCCAAAACGAGTTCAGACCACCATTTTTATTTTTTGACCGCACATCATGCAACAAGGCGTTTGGGGTGTTCGTTGAACAGGAATTACGGCATTTTTACGGCACGATTCCGGCAAGCATAAGCTCAAGCAATTTCGGTAACGGCGGTACCGGAGTTCGTGCCCGGTTCCGTCAGGACGGCGCGAGCTGTTTTTCACGCAAAACCGCTCTTTGGAGGAAAAATTCCGGAACTTCACCTCGGGCCGTGTTTGACCGGCACTCCTTTTCGTGGTAGATTAAAACAATATCATTGTGAAAGGGAGTATTTTATGAAAAGCATCAATCTCGGCAACAGTGGACTCAAAGCCTCTGCCGTCGCGCTCGGCTGTATGCGTATCGCGGAACTCGATACCTCCGAACTGGAACAGCTGATCGATGCCAGCCTGGAAGCCGGCATCGACTTTTTCGACCATGCGGACATCTATGGCGGCGGGCGCTGCGAGGAACGGTTCGGCGAATATCTGCACACTCATCCCGATGTGCGTGACCGGATTCTCATTCAGTCCAAGTGCGGCATCCGGCCCGGCTTCTTCGACTTCTCGCTGCCGCACATCCTGCATTCGGTGGATCAGAGCCTTACCCGGCTTCAGACCGACCACCTCGATGTGCTGCTGCTCCACCGCCCGGATACACTGATGGAGCCGGAAGAGGTCGCTGAAGCCTTCACCCGTCTGCACCAGTCCGGCAAAGTGCGCTATTTCGGCGTCAGCAACCAGAATCCGTCGCAAATGGCACTGCTTCAGAAATATGTGCCGTTCAAGCTGATCGTCGACCAGCTCCAGTTCGGCCCCGCTCATACGCCGCTGGTCGATTCCGGACTGAATGTGAATATCAAAAGTCCTCTCGGCACCATGTACGATGGCGGCGTCCTCGAATATTGCCGACTCAATGAAATCACCATCCAGACCTGGTCGCCGTTCCTGTTCGGCTTTTTCGAAGGGGTATTCCTGACCTCGGAACGTTATGCCGGGCTGACCCAGACCCTCGGCCGGATCGGTGAACGTTACCAGCTCAGCCCCGGAGCGGCGGCGGTCGCATGGGTTGCGCGCCATCCGGCGAAGATCCAGACCATCATCGGCTCGACCAAACCGCAGCGGGTTCGCGAGAATACGCGCGGCGCTGATGTGGAGCTGACTCGCGAGGAGTGGTACGAAATCTACCGGGCGGCAGGCAATCGCTTACCGTAAGTTGAATTGTCTCAGGGAAGATGAGGTAGTGAATGCCGCTTCCTTCCGAGACTTGAAAAATTCGTTATTTTGAGGATGAGAGAAGATTTCCGGAAATCCTCAGGATGCTCCGCCATTTATTACTCTTGGACGAACGCGGCGGGTGTTTGAAGAAGAACCGGCCGTGTTCGTTTTTTCATTTTCACGGCAGTTTCGCCTGTGGGATGCGGATATGACTCCGACACCGGCGGCGGGCCGGTGCGGAGTGTCGGATCATAAACGCTCCGCCGGAGCGATTTCCACGCAGGTGACGGAATTGAGTTCCGGTTCCAGATCGATCAGCAGTTTGTCTCCGGAGAAGCGAAACTTTGTTACCGGTTCGGATTTCATCTCGCCGGCCTGCCGAAACGGCGTCACGTCAGGATGCGCGGTTATTGTGGGAGAGCCCGCCTCCCAGTAGGCCGCATGGGAGTTGGCGTGGCGGCTGTCGACGCGGATCAGCCGCGGAGCGATATTCCGGGAACGCCCGGTCCAGTCAAGCTCCAGGCGGAGCTTGGCTGCAGCGGTTTCTTCAGGCCGGCGTTCGTCGAAGGTGGTCAGCAGCACCCGGACCGTGCCGGTTTCGTCGACTCCGGCAATCGCGTCGAACGGATCGTTGGAGGAATTCACCGGCAGCCTCCGGCAGCCTTCGAAGCGGTTCAGGAGCGTCAGGGCGTTCAATACCGGCTTCGGAATCGCCGTTTTGGTGAAAAGGCCGAGACCTCCCTCAAAATGATGGTTGTTTCCTGTCCAGAGATGATCGCAGACGGCGAAAAAATAGGCGCGGGCCACCTTTTCATCCAGAAAAATCCGATTCGCCTTGACGAAGAACGCGGCATTGGTGACGGTATCGAGCCGGGAGTCGCTCATGGTGCTGGCATTGTACTCGGTAATGTATATCGGACGATTTTCCATCGGAGGGTATTCCGACGCAATCCGGCGCATCCGGCCGACGTCTCCGGCGAAGGTTCCCATGGAACCGATGAACCCGGCGTAAAGATGCAGCGACAATGCGTCGATTGCATCCAGTTTCCCGATGGCGCGCGCCTTTTCCAGGCAGCTGAAGAACCAGGGGGTCACTCCTGCCGCGCTCATGGTGCCGATCTGCAGCCTGATGTCGTGCTTTCGTTCAATCTCGGTCAGCGCATCCAGATATGCACCGAAGATTTCGGCGAATTCAGCTTCCGTTCCCTTGAAAAAATAACTTGCATTGGGTTCGTTCCAGCATTCGAAGGTCCATTCTGCGACGCATGCTTTTCCATACCGGTCAATCCAGTGGCCGACAACGGCCTGAAGAATGTTTCTCCAGATTTTCAGATCCCGGGGGGGATAAGGATGCGCGTAGACGTAATCATCGGGTCCCGGCATCACCGATAACTGGTTCGGAGTCGTTTCCACCGTCACCGTAAGCTGATAACCCAGCTCCCTGACGACATAGTCGAAGGTTTTGTCGAGCAGGGAATAGTCCAGTTCGAAGCTGCCGTCCGGCGCAATGCTCTTCACCAGGCGCTGCCCCTGCATGAATTCGCGCAGCCGCAGGTGGCGGACTCCGATTCTGCGGAGCTCCCTGAGGGCATGACGCATCGGCTTCTGGGCCGCATCGCCGGCAAAGGACATATCGGCGCATTGCCAGATCGGTGAAAACACCTCGCCCGGCTTTCCGGTTCCGATCCGGATTTTCCCCCCTTCGGCCCGATAGGGAGGCCGCACGGCGGCTTCTCCCCGGCGGATCACGGAAACGGCTCCGAGCCGGACCGTCCCTGTCGCTCCGGGAAAAATGCGCGACGCGATGGCGAAACTTTCCGTATTACGCGGCCAGCTGTCCGGTTCGAACGTCCGGCAATAGTATTTCCAGGGCAGGGCGCCCGCCTGAATCGGAGTCAGGTCGATGTGGCTGATCTCCTTCCCTTTCCGGTCAAACAGGAGAATCTGGACACAGGCGTAAGCCCATTCGGGCTGCCCCGCTCCTTTGCGCAGGTTCTCCTGCATTCCCCAGAGTCCGATCGTAAGCTGCTCGCCGCGATAGGCGAACCGGGGGGAAACGATCGTTCCCGCATCGGTCATTTCGAGCAGTTTCCCCCGGAAATGGCCGGTGTCGGAAAGAATGCGGCTCTTTCCGCTTTCCACCAGCCAATGGTCCCTTCCGAGTTCATTTTGAAAAAACGGGTCTCCGTTGATCGTGATTCCGTCCCCGGCCGCCAGTTTTATTTCCAGTGCTCTCAGGCGTGCTTTCTTCCCTGGGGCGCCGGAAATCTCGAGCCGGAAGCCGTCGCTCCCGGCGGGAGAATCGGCGACGGGAATGCGGAAGAGGAAGTTTCCGTCCTTTTCCGTCTGAACGGAACGGATTCCGACTTCGGTTCCCGGATCGCGGTGATTTCCGCCGCGGAGAAAATGAATCCGCAGCGTCAGGTTCCCGGCGGCAATGCCCCTCACTTCCAGCTCGCCGGGCGTCAGGGGAAAGTATGGCGTGACAACCGAACTGCCGGCTGAAAGCGAAAGTTCTCCATCCCGGACGGTCGTTTCTCCCCCCTGCGGAGACAGTATCTCGTTCCAGCCGGGGCGGGAGAAATCCATCTTCAAGTGAATCAATTCCGCGGCACCGGCAATCAGCATCGAGCCCAGCAGCGCCGAAACAAGGATCAGTTTCTTCATCATCGCGGATCGTCCATCATGTCTTTTTCTATTTCGTTGACGGCCAGCGAAGGCACATGCCCGTCGGCGAAGAGGCAGTTCATCATCCGGGCATGAAGAAAAGCACCGTAAAGCCGCAGTTCGGTATATTTGAGCGAAGCCCCGTCGGCAGGCACGATCGTGCCGCCTCCGGTCCGGAAAGAGTACTCCATGACCAGAAGCTGGTGCGCCGGGCGCTTCAGCGTATCGAGTTTGAAGAAGTCATCAGTGCTGTACCAGCCGTTCTTGCCCCATTGGCTGTTGCCGACCCGGCAGTAGGTGGCTGCCGCCTGAGCGGGGTCGGCGGCTTCGGCTGCTCCGGTCGGACAGAGCATGATCCCTTTCACTCCCGCCCGGACCGGCGGAATGTAACCCAGCAGTTCCAGATTCCAGAACCAGTATACGGAAGGAGTGTAACCGTCAATCCACCAGCGCAGAATATAAGAGTCGTAATCGCCCTTGTACTGCTCGATTCCAAGGCCGAGCTGTTTCAGGTTGTTGGTGCAGCTGATCGTGCGGGCTCTTTCCCGCGCCTGGTTCATCGCCGGCAGCAGCATCGCAGCCAGTATGGCGATGATTGCAATGACAACCAGCAGTTCAATCAGCGTGAAGAGACGTTTCATGTTCATTCCTTTCAACCTGTTAAGTTTTTCTTGGCTATCGCATTCATTCCGAAAAAATGTACAAGGCTCCGGAGTTTCATCGGCCGATATCGGCGACCGTATTGCCGTCAAGCCGGCGGCAGGCAATGATCCGCTGCGATGTTCCGTCCGGCTCCCGGATCAGGTTTCCGGCGGCTTTGCCGAGTTCGATCAGCGACGGGACGACCCGGGTGATCACATGGTCCGCAACCAGCAGCGGCGGGTCGCAGAAGGCGATGACCGACAGGTCCTCCGGTATTTTCCGTCCTGCCGCCAGCGCGCTTTTCAGGAAGCCGAGGACCGGGGTATTGCCGTAAATCAGGACAGCGGTAAAAGGCGTCGCATATTCCTCCAGCTCCTTCCACATCTTTTCGCCTTCGGCGGGCGTCAGGTTCGAATACTGCGCCATCAGCCGGGCGTCAGGTATGATGCCGTGCTCGGCAAGTGCCTTGATATATCCCCGCCTCCGGTTTTCGCAGGAGGGAAAGTGCGGACCGCGGCGGTCGACCAGCGCGATCCGGGTGTGACCGCGCCCGATCAGGTCGCTGACGACCTCATAAGTTCCCGAAACATAGTCGGTATCCACGCAGGGAACTGACTCGTCCTCGGCCTGTCCGACAGTCACGAAACGGATATTCGCCTCGCGCAGCATGTCGGTCAGCTTTGCGGAATAGTTGAAGCCCGCCAATATGGCGCATTCCCCGGGGAGGATCGTCCCGATGATCGTTTTCATGTCCTCGTATGAGTGCTCCGTGAAGTCCGCGAAATCAAGGCAGAGCCGCCAGCGGAACGGATCAAGCGCCGCGTGCAGTCCCTGCACTAGTCCGCTGATGAAAGGATCGCCTTCCCCGATTCGATAAGGATTGGCACAGATGAAGTGAACCACCCCCGCGGAAGTGCTTTCCGCAAGATTCGGCCGCGGTTCCAGCACGAACGTTCCCTTTCCCCGCACCCGTTCGAGCAATCCGTCGCTGACCAGCGAGGAGAGCGCCTCGCGTACCGTATTCTTACAGATGCCGAGTTCGCGGAACAACACATTCTCCGACAGAAACAGCGAACCGGGCGGATACTTGCCGCTGTTCAACTCCTGAATCAGATAATTGCGCACCTGATCCTTCTTGGACGGTGTTTCCACGATATTCATTCGGGTTCTCCTATAACTTTGCCGGCCTGAGCCGCTGTCTGCTGTTTTTACTCTTTTTTTATCGGTGGCAAGCTCAAATAACAGGTTGTTTGGTTCACCTATAATTATTATACCAAACTTTTCGTCTCATGTCAAGAGGGCAAGCTTTTTTTCCTGAAAAAAATTCAACTTCCTGATTCAGGGAGAAGCACCAGACTGCGGAGCCGGACGAAGGAAGCGGGTTTTCCCGCGCGGTTTGGCCGGGATGTCCGTTCCCGCCGCATCTCCGTTTCCGGTTTTCGCATGTGCGGGAACCATTTTTTTCGATAAAAGTTTGCTTTGCCTCTTGACAACGGTTCCCGTTTTTACTATAATTATATTGACATCAATACAAGTTGTATTTTTCAAGAGGTTCTGATGCTTTCCACATCAAAGTCGAAGTACGAACAGATTCAGACGGAGCTGTCCCTTCAGATCCGGCAGGGGATGCTGCGGCCGGGCGACAAACTTCCTTCCGAGCAGGAGCTGGCGGCCGCTTACGGCGTTTCGCGGCTGACCGTGCGCCAGGCGATCGGCGGGCTTGTGACTGCGGGGCTGGTCCTGCCGATTCAGGGGAAGGGCTCTTTCGTTTCGGAGAAATCGCAGCCCCGGGCGGAACTGAAGACCATTCATCTGCTCACCTCCACGTTCCATTCCCAGGCGGATGAGGACACCTTCGTAACCCCGTTCCTCTTCCATCTGGGAAGTGAAGCGACCCGGCGGGGGTATTCGCTCTGTCTGTCGCTGCTGCCGCGCCATCTTTCGTTCCGCGAGTTTCTCCGGAAGGGCGGAATCCCGCCCACTTTTGCTGACGGCGTCGTCCTGAGCAACATCAGTTACGATGCAGAGGATCTCATCATGCTTGAGCACGAACGCATCGCTTATGTCACCATGCCGTGGAAGGACCAGGTCCTGCGGGGGCCGCGCGTCGGTTCGGACGGCGTGGCGGGAATGCGCATGTGCGTGGAGAACCTGCTCCGGCACGGGCACCGGGAGATCGGGCTGGTCAATTGCCCGGTCGGTTTCACCGACTTTGAAAGCAACCTCGAAGCTTACGGGCGGACACTGGCGGCTTTCGGCGTCGAAATGAATCCCCGGAATATCGTCACCGCCTCTTCCATCAGCGAGGAGGACGGGCGCGCCGCGGCGGAACAGCTGCTGGCCGCCAATTCCCGGATTACGGCGGCGGTTGTTTTCGGCGACCGCGCCGCGGCGGGCTTCCTGCACCAGCTCGCCCGCCGGAACATCGATGTGCCGGGCGACTTTTCGGTGGCGGTGCACGACCGTTACCGCTGGATGGATTCGGCGTTCCCGTTTCGCCCCTCCGGAACCCAGCAGAACATCGAAGGGATCGCCCACGCGGTACTCGATGAGCTCGACCGGCAGCGCTCCTGCGGGGTCACCGGGGACTCCTTTACCCATATCGCTCCGGACTGGGTCGACGGCAATTCGATCGCCTTTACTTCATTCGGCATTTCAAACCTCTTATGAAAGGACACGCAAGATGAAGAAGCATTTCACGTTGATTGAGCTCCTTGTGGTGATTGCGATCATCGCAATCCTAGCGGCCATGCTGCTTCCGGCGCTCGCCCGGGCGCGCGACAGTGCGAAACAGAGCAGCTGCATGAACAATCTCAAGCAGATCGGCCTCGGCGTGACGCTTTACGTCGATCACTATGCGGGGATGCTGCCGCGGAAGTATTACGGCGCCGGCAACGACAACTACTGGGCTCACAATTGCATCAATTTCGTGATGGCGGGGCGTTATCCGCTCTATGACGGAGCCAAAGGCGACAAAATCTGGTCCTGCCCCGGTCAGGTGAAGACCTATTCGCTTCCCAACGTCAACGGCGAATATCTCGGGGCGACGAATTACGGCGTCAACCTGAATCTGGACCGGGACATGAATATGAGCCAGATGACGGTGTCCGCTTCGCAGGGAATCATCTTTCTCGACAGCCTGCATCAGGAGTGCAACCCCTGGATGGACGTTCGGAAACCGGCCCGGAACCATCCGGCCGGCAGCGCGGTTCTGTACCTCGACGGTCATGTGGCGATGGAGAACACCGAGCGTCTTGCGGGCGTCACCAGCCTCTTCAAACTGCGGTAGGCCGTTCAAGGCCGGGGAGCTTTTCAAACATGCGTAAATGGTTTTCTTTCTGTATTGGGCTTCTCCTGTTCGGCGCGGCGGCGGCGGAAGAGAAGCTTTTTGCCGAGTTCGGGGAGCTCGAGGCTCCCGTACTGTTTCCGAAGGGGGCGCCGGTTACGATCGATGCGCACGGCAACTATTGCCTGGACGGCCGGCCGCGTTTTCTGCTGGGGGCTCAGGTTCCGAACAAGATTGTCGGAAGCATGGCGCCGACACAGGGGTATCCCGATTCGCTGAAATGGCTCTACGAGCAGGTGATCGACTACGAAGCGGCGCAGCGGGTCGGTTTCGACACGTTGAGCTTCTTTGCCTCGGAGAAGTGGGTGAAGGAGATCGACGGCGGTTACGAAAGCTTCCTCTTCGACGATGAGACGCGCGATGCTCTGGACAGGCTTCGCCGCGAAATCGGCCTGCCGCTTCAGGTCGATTTCACCTGCGCGCCCTGGTCGCACGGCCTGTTCCTGGCAGCAAAGGAGAAATACAAAGATCAAATTCCGCTCTCCGCCTACAATTCGCGCGGCAGCATGAGCGACAGCAATCATTGGACTCCCTACTGCCTCGCCGATCCGGCCGGACGGGAGCTCTACCGCAAGATGTGGCGTTCCGGAGCGCAGGAGCTGAAGGCGTCGGGCGGCCGCGCCCTGATGTACGAGCTCTTCAACGAACCGGCCTATCATGATCCGTGTCCCGCCAACCGGAGCCGTTTCGTCGCATATCTCAGGGAGAAGTTCAAGACGGTCGATGCGGTCAACCGGTGCTGGGGCAGCAGCTACGCGACGCTGGAGGAGATCGGGGAGTTCCGGGACCGCACTGACCAGCCGGGGCTCTATGTCGAGTGGTCGAAATTCATGGAGCGGGAATTCCTGAATCTCTGCCGGGAGGGGATGGAGATCATCCGCTCGATTGACCCCGAGGCGCGGTTCTGCATTCAGCCCCCCGGCGCGGACAACTACCGGACGCTGCCGAAGAATCATGTCAACCTTTTTGAAATCAATAAATTCTGCGCGACGGTATCGACCTCGACCGGCGGCGGCATCTCGTTCGGGCGCGGTTTGCTGCGGAAGAGCGATGCGCTGATCGACACGCCGATGCCGGAGCCCGCTTTCCGGGAGGATCTGCTCCAGCGCCGCTTCTTCCGCGCCATCGCCGACGGCAAACCGGTGCATGACGGCGAAACCTATACCAAACAGGATTACGCTTCGCTTCACGGCACGCTCTGGCTGCAGTTGGTGCGCGGCGGCAATGCCGGCTATCTCTTCCTCTGGTGCAAGCGGGCATGGGATCCGCGCTGGACGCCGCCCGGCTCGCCGGAGGGAGGCAGGCGGCTCGCCGAACTGATGCAGTTCCACATCCTCAATCCCTGGGCCTTTCCGACCGAAGGGCTCAAGGCGATCATGGATGTCAAGAAGGAGATGCTCGCGCTTGACGACCTTTTCGTGCCGCGCCAGAACTACCGGCGGCCGGAGATCGGACTGCTGCTCTCGTACCCCACCGAACGGCGCGCTCCGGCGATCGGCAACACGGTCAAGAACGAGGTGCGCGACACGGCGACCATGCTCGACTTTCTCCATTACCCCTACGGCGTGCTGCTGGAGGAGCAGACGGAGCGCTTCACGCCGGAGCGGTTTCCGGTCCTGATCGCCTCCGGCATCCGCAACATCTACCCCGGAACCGAGGCGCTGCTCCGCCGGTATGTGAATGACGGCGGTATCCTCATCGCCTCTCTGGAGGCGCTGCCGGAGGATGAGTACGGGAAAAAACTGGAGTGGCGGGGAATTTTCGACTCCCTGAAGACGGAGCCCGTCAAGGCCGGCTCCCCGCAGACGCTGGAGTTCCGGATTCCGGCGTCCGTCCGAATTCCGGGCGCGGTCCGGGTGCGCGATTTCGCCGCGATTACGGCCGGGAAGGAGTGGCGCGTACTGGCGTCCGCCGGCGGCCGTCCGGCGATCGTCGAGCGCGACTGCGGCAAGGGAAAGGTGATTTTCATCGGCGTTCAGAGCCTCGACTACCACCTTGCGGCGATCTACGATGCGCTGCTCTCCTCCGCCGGACGCCGGCCGATGGCCGAACTTTCCGCGCCGGGCGGAAACGAGCTGGTTCCCAATGTCGAGCTTCATCAGGTGAATCACGACAGTCTCACCGGCTGTTTCGCCTTCAACCTCGACCGCTATCCGAAGCTGGCGGAGCTGAAGCTGCCCGCCGGAGAGGCGGCGATCGACCCGCTGACCCGGGAGTTGCTGCCGGTGACGTCCGGCCGGGCGCTGGTCTATCTGCCGCCCCGCTTCCGGGCCCTGGTGGTGACCGGGAGCGAAGCGGCGCTCCGGAAGCGTTTCCCGGGAGCGAAGCGGATCGGGGCCGGCATGCTGGAAGCCCGGCGTGCCGAAGCGGATAAGCAGCTGGAGAACGAGCGCAAGCCGCCGGAGGCGGAGTTCCGCCATTCGCCGGATTCGCGTTTCACGCGCATTCTCGACCTGCGCAAATTCTGCAACCGCCCCTTCACCGATTCGGTTGCCGGCGACGGCCGGGGCGGCTGGACCGATCAGGGGGCGGAGAACAGCCTCGACGGCGTGCCGTGGGGAATTCAGGAGTTCTGCGGAGTGCCGACCGAAATCCTCCGGTTTGACGAAACCGAAAACCGCACCTGCATCGTGCTTGACTCCCGGAATCTCGCGCCCGGTTTCGGGGCGAAGGAGGTTCGGGGCATTCCGCTCGGCGGCCGGTTGAAGAATCTCTATTTTTTCCATTGCACCGCCTGGACGGACGACAAGGAGGCGTATCGCTTCATCGTTCGCTATGACGACGGAAGTTCGCTTGCGGTTCCGGTGGTCTGCCGGAAGCAGGTCGGGGACTGGTGGCTCGGCGTGACCCCGCACGCGGGAACGGAGTTCCGCCCCGCCTTCCGCAATACGCTCGGTCGCGGTTTCCATATCTGGAAATGGGAGAATCCGGCGCCGGAGAAAAACGCCGTGGCCATGGATATCGTCTCCGCCGGCGGCGCTTCGATTCCGGTCATTGTCGGGATCACGGCGGAATTCGTCGATCCGGCGGCGGCGCGAAACACCCGCCTCTCCTGTGAGGGCTGGACCGGCTACGGCTGGTTCGGCTGCAAGGCGAAGTGGAGCGCAGGCACACTCGAAGTCGGGCTTGATGAGCAGAAAAAGGATTGGTGCGGCTTCAATCTTGCGCTGCCTGAAACGGTGAAGCTCGACACCCGGAAGATCGATCCCGCCGCCGCTTTTCTCTCATTCCGGATCAACGGTTCCGACGACGCATGGGGGCGCCACACCGGGGGGCAGAGCCTTCAGGTCAGCCTTGCCGGAATCCGGAGCGGCGCGGATTTCCGGTCGGCACAGGCCCGGATCGGCGGGTTTCTGACTGCCGGCGATTCCGGCATCGACGGAGACCCGGCGACGTTTCAGGAGGTCAGGATTCCGCTTGTGAAATTCTTTCCGGACGGCATGCCGGAGCAGATCAAAAATATCAGCTTCCAGTTCACCGGGATCGCTCCGGCCGCGGGCGTGAAAATCCGCGAACTGGCTCTCGAGCTTCCGGCGGAGGCGGTTCTGCGCCAGGCGCCGCCGGAGGAGTTCCGTTTCGAAGAGTGGGGAACATCCGGTTTTCTCGGCTGCCGGGGCGTCTGGAACGGCGGCCGGCTGCAAATTCAGCTGGACGGGAAGGCGAAACAGAACTGGTGCGGCCTCTCCCTCCGGGCTCCGGAGAACCGGCCGGCAGGTCTGGAGGGCGCCGACCCGGCACTTTCCTTCCTCCGGTTTCGGATCAACGGCGGTCCGTCCGGCGGGCAGAAACTCCAGGCCGCGTTCTCCGGGGAGGGCATGGAGTCGCAGAAGGTGTGGATCGCCGATTATCTGCCCGGAAAAAAAATAGACGGCGATTCCGCGACGTTTCAGGAAGTCCGGATTCCGCTTCGGAAATTTTTCCCGGAGAAGCTCCCCGCCGAGCTTCGGCGGCTCGTGATTCAGTTCATCGACGTTCCGCCGGCCGAAGGGGTTGAAATCAGCGAACTTGTTCTGGAGGTGCAGAAATGAATGGAAACGACAAAGCGGAACTTTTCCGCACCCATCCCGATTATGTCATTTATGTGCCGGACGGGCGGGGAACGGGCGGGCTGCCCGATGTCGCCAACGAGCATTTCCTGGTCTTCCGCCGCGGCGACGGAACGCTGGCGGCGGTATGGACTCAGTCCGGATTCGAAGGGGAGTGCAACCAGCATATCGTCTTCGCTTCCTCCGACAGCCGCGGCCGGGTCTGGAGCCCGCCCCGGATCATCGCCGGCGGCAGTCCGGACCCGGCGACCGGGCGCGGCATGTGCAGCTGGGGATTCCCGCTGGTCAGCCGTTCGGGGCGGATCTATGTGCTGTACAGCAAGCACATGGGAATCAACGATATTTTCACCCACACCACCGGTCTGCTGCACGGGATTTTCAGCGATGACGGCGGGGAGAGCTGGAGCGCCGAGGAGGCGGTGACGCTTCCCCGCACGATCTGGGACCATCCGGACCCGGCCGTGCCGCCCAACTGCATCGTCTGGCAGAAACCGCTCCGGTTCGGGGACGGCCGTTATCTGGCGGGCGTTACCCGCTGGGTCAGCCCCTCGCGCTATCCGGGCCCGGCCGAGGACGGCTGGTACAATGACGACAGCGTGGTCGATTTCCTCCGGTTCGAGAATCTGGACGCCGATCCGGACTGCGGGGATTTGGAGATCACGCTGTTGACTCCCGACGAACAGTCGCTCCGTTTCCCGATCGCCGGTCACCCCGAACGTTCGCTGGTTCAGGAGCCGAGCATCGTCGAACTGCCGGACGGAAGGCTGTTTGCCGTCATGCGCTCGGTCTCCGGCCACCCGGTCTGTGCGCAGAGCCGCGACGGCGGCGAACATTGGAGCCGGCCCGAAATCCTGACCTACGGGGACGGCCTGCCGCCTCTGGCACACCCGCTGAGCCCGTGTCCCTGCTACCGGTTGAATGAGACGGAATACCTGCTGTTTTTCCACAACCACGGCGCCGATTTCGGTCCCTGGCGGAACCATGACGGGCGCGGAAGGCGCCCCATCTATCTGTCGCTGGGCCGGTTTGCGCCGGGCGATGGTCAGCCGTTGCGGTTTTCCGCTCCGATCTCCCTGATGGACAGCGACAACGTCGAGCTGAACCGCCGCAGCGACCTTGCGCTCTACTCGAGTTTCGAGGAGGTGGATGGCCGGCCGGTGCTCTTTTATCCCGACCGCAAGCACTTTCTGGTCGGCCGGATCATCGGCCCCGAGCTGCTGGACAGGGCGGTCTTTCCGTGATGAGGCGAAAATCCGCGCGGCCGGGAACGGAATTGTCTGGAAATTCTGCGGCTGCGCCGACAGCCCCGGAGAACCGGCCGGGCGAACGGTCCGGCATCCCTTGTTCATTCCGGGGCGCGGAGCTCAGCGCAGGCCGCGCTTTTCGAGCAGCGGAATCATCGTGTGGGCGGCGTTCGTCGTGATCGAATCGATGTCGAGCGCGAGCACTTTTTCCAGCTGGAGTTCATCGTCCACCGGATAGACGTCGACTTCGATTCCGCGTTTGTGGAACTCCTCGACCTCGGCGGCCGACGCCTCATGGTTCCAGATGCAGACCTTGTCGATGAAATCGTAAAGCTCCGGGCACGGAATCTTCAGGTAACGGTGCGGGAAGCCCTGCAGCCGGATGCCGGGCTCGAGCTCGCGCAGCAGCTTGAGCTGGCGCGAGTGGAACGACAGCACAAGGCTGTTGCCGAGCAGGTTCCGGCGGCGCAGCACGTCGAGCACCATGCGGGTGCACGCCTCGCGGTCGTCCTTCAGCTCGACCAGAAGAAACAGCTCCGGGCGTTTGGCATGGATCGCATCGAGCGTTTCGTCGAGCGTCGGAATCCGGGTCCCCGCGAACTCCGGCGATTTCCATTTGCCGAAATCGAGCGCTTTGAGCTGGTTCAGCGTGTAGCTGTTGACGTCTCCGGTCCCGTTGCTGCAGCGGTTCACGGTCGGATCGTGCGTGACGACCAGCTGTTCATCGCGGGTCATGTGCACGTCGAACTCGATCGCATCGACCCCGGCCTCAACCGCTTTTTCGAATGAAATCAACGTGTTTTCGGGATAGGCGGCCGCAATGCCGCGGTGTCCGATGACGGTAACGTTCTTTTTCATGGATCAGCCTCCCTGCAGTTATTTCAACCGGTAATATAACCGGCCCGGCCGCCCGTGTAAAGAGCCGGAGCGCTGTTTCTTCGGAATTTTACTGAAAATAAACAGTCGAATCAACTCCGGTGACGGCGGCGGAATTCGCTCGGCGTGATTCCGGTCAGCTGCCGGAAGACGCGGCTCAGGTGGAATTCGTCGCTGAAGCCGCATTCGCGCGCGATGTCGTGCAGCTTCTCCGCGCTGCCGGCCAGATAGTGCCGGGCGCGTTCGACCCGTTCGGCCTGCAGCAGACGCGAAAAGCTTTTGCCGAACAGCTGTTTCACCACGAAACTCGTGCGCGAACGGGAGAGCCCGAGCTCCCGTGCGAGGTCTTCGAGGCCGACCGCGGCGGCCGCATGTTCGCGCAGGAAGGCGGCGATCCGTGCGCTGCGTTCATCCGGCACCGTCTCGAGCAGCCGCGTTTTGAGCAAATGCATCATGACGCCGTCGGCGGCGAGACGGCAGAGCGCGAAAAGCGCGGCCATTGACTCCGGCAGTTCGGGCAGCTGCTCCCGGCTGCGGTAGAAATCGCCCGGCAGCCCGGAGGCGGTCTCGCCGTTCCGCCAGAGCCCGGCGTAGAGCATGCCGTAGTGTACATTGCCGTACCGCAGCGGCGTGACGATCTGCGCCAGCCCCTTCCAGCATACGGCGGTGAACGGCCCCTCTTCCGCCAGGCAGCGGCTGTTCATCGCGTAACGGCAGTGCCGGATGCACCGTTCGTCGAATCCGGCCCGGCAGGCCGGATGCTTGCGGTGGCTGCAGCGCATCGGATCGAACACGGCGCGCCGGTTGAAGAAATGGGCGTTGTCGATCACGGTAACCGGGAGCCCGAGCAGCTGCTCGAACGCGCGAAAGCCCGCTTCCGGTCCCGGATGACGTTCCATTTCCGGTTAAACCAGTTCGACGTCCCGGATGCCGAGCCGGACCATGCTGTAGCCCGGATCGTAGGCCGGCGGTTCCCAGCTCACCGCGTTCGCTTCGCGGTTGAACGACAGCGTGTGGACGCTGTAGCTCTCCCCTTCGGCGAGGTGATGCGGCCCGAGCAGATTCCGCAGCGAGGTCGTAAGCTCGATCTCGAGCGTGTTTTTTCCGGCATGGATCAGCTGGGCGACCGGGAAGGCGGCAAAACCGTACGACCAGAATCCGGCCTCTTCGTTGTTGAGCCGGATGCGGTACGAATTCGCTCCCACCGGTACGAAGCGCAGCAGCTGGATCTTTTCCGCTTCGCTCGCGGTCAGCTCGAACTCCTGGCGCAGCGTGAGCTTGCCGGCGAAGAACGGGAAGCCCTGCCGGACAAGGTCCGACGCATCGAGCTTTCTGCCGGTTGCCGGCGCGCCGAGTTCGAAACTGCCGCAGAGCCGTTCCGCACCGCGCAGCAGCGGCTCGATCCGGCCGGTGTGGCGGACCGAGAAGTCGCCGTAAAGATAGATGCTTTCGATTTCGGAATCGTAGGTCAGCATGTTGTACTCGGTTTCGAAGCGGCGGGCCCGCTCGAGCCGCGCGTAGACCTCCGGGTTCTGGTGGTAACGCATTTTCATGTAGATCACGTTGCGGCCCGCTTTGAGGTTGCCGGGCAGCATGATTTTACGGAAGGCGCTGTCGAAGAGATAACCGGAGTCGACGCCTTCGAACGTTTCGCCGTTCAGCGCAAAGGAGAACGCCTCCGGCGTTTCAGTCAGCATTGCGAGCGGTTTCGAAAAATCGTAGTCGTCGGCGAGGTCGAAGCCGTACTCGATCTCGAGATCGCAGTCGCGCTCGAGCTTGAGCAGCCGGCCCTGAATGACGCTGACGTCGTCGGCGATCCAGCCTCCCTCGTCGACGCGGTAGCGGCAGCGGTCGAGGGTCAGGAGGTTTCCGGCGGCAGCCGCGAGCGTGAACTCATCCGGCAGGCGTTTTTTCGCCGGTTCCCGGAACGGGTCGGAGACAGTCAGCTTCGCCGCATGCTTTGCGGGATGCCCGGCAACGTAGAACATCGCGGCCCCGCCCGCCGCGAGCGGATAGGCGAAGGTCAGGTGTTCTCCGCGGCGGTGAACGCCGGAGAGCACCGAAAAGCTGCCGTTCGCCGGGTCGATGACCTCGACCTGCCTGCCGCCGTTGCGGGGCAGCGAGATTTCAAGGTCGCACGGCTGGTTGTACGAGACGTTGGCCACGAAGAAGAAGCGTCCGGCCCGGCCGTCGAGGTTGTCGAAGTCGCGGAACGTGCTGACGATCCGGGTGGCCGGAACGCCGTTTTCGGTGATGACCGTGCGCTGTTCGGCCAGCTCCGCCGCCGCTGCGGCTGCTGCCGCCTCTTCGGAGTCGAAGGCCGGGAGCGCGCGGAACCAGGCGCGCACCTCCGCCGGAGCGGTTTCGCCGTCGACAGTCAGCTTCTCCGGCTCCAGCCGGTTGCGGACGGTCAGGACCCTGCCGCCTGCCGCCGCGAATTTCCGCAGCAGTTCGAGCACCGGCTTCGAAAGGTTCGTGATCTGCGGAATGATGACATAACGATAGCTCTGCAGCCCGATCCGGATCGCGCCGTGCTCGAAGGAGCCTTCGGCCGCGACGATCTGCTCGTCGGCATAGTTGTGGGCGATCTGGTGGACATCGAGCGCACGGGTGATCCGTTCGAGCGTCTTCGTGTAGAAATCAAGATGCGGATTCGATTCGTCGCCGGTGAAGTGGCACCAGGCCGACGAGAGCGGGTGCAGCACGAGCACTTCGGCGACGGCTTTGCCTTCGGCGAGCAGCATGCCGACCCGCGCGAAATAGTCATTCACGCTCCTGTAATCCTCCCACCAGGGCTGGTGATAGAAAAGCGAGGCGGGGTAGTCGCGTTTGCGCAGCCCGCGCAGCGTGTAGCTCGACAGATGCGGGCAGACGAGGTTCACGCCGTGTGCGAACTGCTGCTGGAACATCCAGCGCAGGCCGAAAAAGTTGATGTTCCAGCCCGAAAGCGCGAAGCTTTCCGAGAGAATCTGCTTCTGCCCGAACTGCATCGCGACCGAAACCAGCTGCGTCATCGCGACCGGCGACGGCTCGGTGCGGCAGAGGTGATCCATGCCCGGAATATGGTAGTACCGGTACTGCGGCATGATCGCGCCGTTGCTGGCGATCTGCGCCTGACAGGTCTCCTCGAGGACGTGGTGGCCGGTCAGCAGCCACCCTTTTTCACTGCACCAGTCATGGATCTGTTTCAGGAAGTTTTCGGCGAAGAGCCGGGCGACGAGGCTCCAGAAACGGACGCGCACGGCATCGCTCTCCGGCGTGCCGAGGAACAGCAGCGGCAGCTCTTTCAGGAGCTCGCAGCGGTACGCTTTCCAGTACTCCTCCTCAAGAATGAACGACCAGAGCAGCCCGTTCCGCGACAGCTGCGGCTCGTCGGTGAAGATCCCCTTCATATGTGCGAGCAGCGGCTTCGGGATGTTGTCGTAGTAGTACTTGTGCGTGACCTTCAGGAATTCGCGCACGACCTTCGGGTCGAGGTTGTCGACGTAGAACGGGTTGACCTCGTAGTAACAGCGCAGCAGCCGCCCGGCGGTTCCCTTCGGCAGTTTTTCGCCGAGCAGTTCGAGCGTGGCGGCGTCGTACCAGGCGATGGTGTTTTCGCGTTCGGAGGCTTCGAGGTCGGCGGCGTCGAGGTATTCGTGCCGCAGGTATTTCTGCTGGTATTTGACGCCGAGCCCGTTGACGAGTCCGCCGCCGAAGCCGGAAGGCCAGCCGTTTTCGTCATAGAGCCAGCCGTCGATGCCGCATTTGCCGGCTTCGTCGAGACAGGCGTTCACACACTCCATCCACTCGTCGGAGAGGTAGGCGGTCTGCAGGCCGCCGCGCGCGTGCATGAAAAAGCCGCCGAGTCCGGCCTTCTTCATTTCACGGATCTGCCGCCGCAGCTCTTCCGGGTCGAGTTTGTCGTTCCAGCTCCAGAATGGAATCGGCCGGTACTGCGCCGGCGGATTGGTCAGGTCGGGGGAATTCATCATGATGGTTTTCTTTCTTGATATGATCTGTTGCTGTTGTCAGAGTTTGAAAATGGAACCGATCCGGCTGCCGAGCATGGCTCCGGCGGCCGCCAGCGTCGCGGCGAGGAACAACATCGCCCAGACGCCGAACGCACACGCGATATACGGACCCGAACCGAGCACCTGCGACAGATCGTAGATCGCCCGGGTGATCGGATAGAACTGCGCCTTCTGGGCGAGGATCAGGGAGTCCGACACCTCCAGCATCGAGAAGCTGAAGGCGAAGAGCGCGCCGACGATCACGTTTGCGAAGACGAGCGGCAGCGTGACTTTACGCAACGTCGCAAACGCGGTCGCACCGAAGCTGCGGGCCGCGTTTTCGAGCTCCTCCGGCGTCTGCTCGAGTCCGGCCGAAACCGAGCGCACCACATACGGCAGCCTCCGCACCGCGTAGGCGATGCCGAGCAGCAGGAACGGGTTTTCCACCGGGTTGAAATATTCCGCGGCAAACTTGAATCTGACCGACATGCCGAGGTAACCGAAGGCGATGATGATGCCCGGCACCGCAAGCGGCAGCATGGCGAGCAGGTCTGCGAGCGTGCTGCCCCAGAGCTTCCAGCGCACCGCCGCGAGCGACACGAGCACGCCGACCGCGACCGCGATGACCATGGCCAGCAGAGAGTAGTGCAGACTGTTCACGATGCTCGGCAGCACGATTTTGTCGGACAATGCGTTCTCGAAATGGAGCAGCGTGAATTCGCGCGGCAGGATCGTGTTGTACCAGCGCATCGAGAACGAGGTCAGCACAAGCGCGATATGCGGCAGGGCGGCGAGCAGAGTCACGAAGAGGAAGACGCCGGTCGGCACGAAACGCCGCCAGCCGGCGCGGCGGACGGCGCTCGCTCCGGCCGCCCCCTTGACCGTCGTGTTGAGCGGGGATTTGCCGAGCGCGAATTTCCCGGCGAGGTACATCGCGCCGGCGAAGAACAGCATGACCACCACGAGCGCATACGGAACCGGGTTGCTCTCGAGCTCCATGATCCCGTTGAAGATCTGGACCGAAGTCACCCGGTTGTAGCCGAACATGAGCGGGGTGCCGAGCTCCGTGAAGCTCCAGACCAGCACGATGCTGCCGCCGGCCAGGATGCCGGGTTTCATGAGCGGGAAGGTGATGCGCCGGAACCGCTCCCACCGCGTTGCGCCGAGATTCCGCGCCGCCTCGTCGAGCGCCGGGTCGAGGTTGCCGAGCGCGGTGACCAGATTCAAATAGAGGATCGGATACAGATGCAGCGCTTCGATGAGGCAGACCGACCAGAACCGGCCGCTGCCGCCGAGGAAATCGACCGCCGGGAGCCCGCAGCCGGTCAGGATCGTATTGACCACGCCGTAATGCCCGAGGATCTGCTGGAAACCGAGCGCGCCGACGAACGGCGGCAGGATCATCGGGATCATGACGAAAAGATGCGTGAGATTCTTCCCCGGGAAGTCGTAGCGGTCGTACAGGATCGCGAGCGGGAACGCGATGAGGAACACGAAGAAGGTCGTGACTCCCGCGATCGCGAAGCTGTTGATGAGCCCTTCGCGGTAGATGTAGTTGCTGAACACCTCGGCCAGCAGCCGCCGGTCGAGCCCGACGCCGACCACCGTGAAGATCGGCGCGAGCAGGAAAGCCCCGAGGAACGCGATGACGGCCGCGAGCAGCAGATATTGAACCAGCCGGTTGCCCATTTTATTTTCCCTCCTTCGCGAGCCGTTCGGCTTCGAGGTAGTTGAGCCGCGCCGATTCGCTCCAGCTCCGGATGACGGCGGCGACTTCGACCGCGTCCCGGCGGAGCGCCCGGTTCGCATCGGCGATTTCCGCGTAGGGGAACGGCAGACGGTTGAATGCCCGCATCGCCTGCGGCACCTTTTCGGGGCCGCCGGCGTCGATGATCGCCTTCCAGGCGCGCTGGAGTTCCGGCTGCGGATCGAGCGCAATGGCCCGGATCAGGATGCGCAGCAGCCCGTAGTAGGGACCGGTCAGCTCGGGCCGGTAGACGAAACTGGCGCCGGATTCATACGGGTTGTAGTTCGGATCGGAGCGGTACTCCCGGTATTCGGGGGCGTAGAGGTCGCGCCGGATCGGCGGCCGCCGCAGCGCATGCCTGGCCGGGCCGCCCGGAGTGCCGGTTTTGAAGGCGTGCAGCTTCTGCCCCTCGACGCTGAGCAGGAAATCGATGAACGCTTCGGCCGCCTTCCGGTTCGGCGCGCCGCGCAGCATCTGCACGGGGTCGGCCGAGACGGCGGTTCCCCCTTCGGGCGGAACGTAGAAGAAGTGCGGCGTTCCGCCGAACTGGAGCTCGTTCCACTCCTGCTCGGTGAAGCCGTAGGTGTCGATCGCCATGCCGGCCGCTGCGTTCCCGGCGGCGACGTCGCGCGGAATTTTCCCCGCCGAGTCGGTCAGGTTCCGCGCGTTGCCGAAAATCCGCTTGATCAGGTTGAGCCCTTCTTCCCACCCCTTGTCCGGGCTGCCCGAATCGGCCATGCACTGCTGGATCAGAATTTCGAAGCATTTGTTGGCCGAACCCGATTTCGACGGGTCGGCCAGCGCGATCGTATTGTAGAAACGGGGCGCGGCGAGGTCGGCCCACCGTTTCGGCGGCGCCGGGTCGGCGAGTTCCGCGATGCGGTCCGCATTGTAGCAGATGCCGAACGTGGAGAGCACGATGCCGTAGTAGCGCCCGTCCTTGTCGTACAGCTCGTCGCCGCCGAAACTGCGGGGGATCACGTCGTCGGCGAAGTACTCCGGGTGGCGCTTCTGCGCGCCGCCGTCGACCGCGAAACCGCGCTTCGCGTGGCGCTGCATGTCGAAGGTGCCGCCGCCGGCCATGAGGTCGATGCCGATGCCGACATCCGAGGAGAGGAAGAGCTTGCGGGCCTTCCGGACGGCTTCGGGAGCAGTCGGATCGTTTTCGACGCCGGGCTCCGCGAAACGCTTGGCGATTTCGGGCGTCCACTCTCCGTTGGCCGGGTCGGATTCGAAGAAATGCCGGAATTCGGCCTCGTACCGGTCCGCAATGTATTTGACGATGTCGGAAGTTCCGCCGGGGGAACGGAAATCGAGCTCGATATCGCGGCCGAACCGGTCGCGGTAGTATTGGCGGAACGCCCGGTCGTACTCGTATTTGATCGATTCGTTGTGGGCCGAGATGATCACGAGCTTTTCGGCCGGAGCATCGCTTGGGGCTCCGGAGGCCGGGCGCAGGAAAAACGGGATGGCCAGCAGAACGAAAATCGGCAGCGCGGCAACCAGGATCTTCTTGAGCATGATCGGCCTCTCTTCACCGCATCCGGATCAGGTGGCCGGCCGGAAAATGGAGCAGGTAGTTCCGGCCGGGCGTCCGCTCCGGAGGAGCGCTTTCGATCACGGTGAATTTTTCCCCCGCCGCCTCGAACTCCCACTCACAGCTTTCGCCGGTGAAGCTGCGGCCGGTGAGCCGGGCTTCGATCACATTGTTTCCGGGGGCGTCGGAAAAGCGGATTCGCTCGGGCCGGATCATCGCGGTGACGGTTTCGCCCGGAGCGCCGGAGATCCCGTCGGCGTCGAGCGGTCCGAACGCGGTCTGCCAGCGGCCGGCGGAATCGATTTGCCCGCCGATGAAGTTCGCATCGCCGAGAAAAGAGGCGACGAACTTTTCGCGCGGGGCGTTGTACGCCTTCTCCGGCGTGTCGATCTGGCGGATGACGCCCTGGTCCATGACGGCGAGGCGGTCGGCCATGCTGAGCGCCTCCTTCCGGTCGTGCGTCACATAGATTGCGGTCAGTTTCCTCTCCTTGCAGATGCGGCGGATTTCGCGGCGCATGGTATCGCGCAGCCGGGCGTCGAGGTTCGACAGCGGTTCGTCGAGCAGCAGCAGCGCCGGCTTGACCGCCAGCGCCCGGGCGAGGGCGACGCGCTGCTGCTGGCCGCCGGAGAGCGACGGGATTTTGCGTCCGGCATAGCCGTCCATGCGGACGAGTTCAAGCGCGGTTTGGACCTCGCGTTCGATTTCGGCCTTCTTTTCCCCCGCGGCGCGGAGTCCGAAGGCGACGTTTTCGAAGACGGAGAGATGCGGCCAGAGCGCGTAGTTCTGGAACACCATGGCCGCGCGCCGTTTTTCGGGCGGGAGCCGGGTGATATCGACGTCATTGAAACGGATCGAGCCGGAGTCGGGTTCGACGAGTCCGGCCAGGATGCGCAACAGGGTCGACTTGCCGCAGCCGGAGGGGCCGAGCAGAAAAAACAGTTCACCGGGTTTGATCGCCAGATCGATCGGTTTCAGCACCGGCACGCCCGGCTGATAGGATTTCGTGATTCCCTTGATTTCAACACTGGTCATTTTGTCACTCTTTCCTCCGGGTGCGGGAGCGAGCCGTTCGTCTGCCGAAGCCGGAGATGTTTATACAATATAACCAGTTGGATACAAAAATTCCAGTTGATTTCGCGTTTCGGACGGAATCAAAACCGAAATTTTGTCATAAGAGCCGGTTTCGCCGCGAAAACGCCCGGTGCGCCGGTCCGGACCGGCACGCCGCGGGACAGCCGGGTTATTCCGGTTTTTCGTTTTTCTCGAAATAACGCAGCAGAACGCGTTTGCGGTCGGTATCCTCATCGGCCGGAACCGGATGGGCCCCGTCCGGGCCGACGTGTTCGACGCTCCAGAAGTGGGATTCGCGGAAGGCGTGGTAGCTCCAGTCCCATCCGTATTCTTCGAAAAGCGAAATGACATCCTCGAGCCACCGGGCCGCGCCGGGCGCATAACGGACGGCGGAGAATTCGCCGACATAGATTTCGGCTCCATATTTTTTCTGGAATTCGACCACCGGTTTCATGAGCATTGCGAGTCGTTTGCGGTCCGTATATATGCCGCCGATCACGCCGGGATATCGAGTTCCGATTTTTGAGTTCCAGAACACTCCCTGGTGGGTATACTCGCCAGGGTTGTAGAAGTGGGTCTGGTAGACGATGTTTTTAAGCGGCAGCGGAGTGAAATCAAGGAATCCGTCCGGGCCGCCCCAGTGATTCGGACTGATGATAATCATTCGTTCCGGATCGATTTTGCGGATTTCGCGTGCGGCGTCATATTGAATGGAGAGATAGTCGTGCGGCATATCCAGCGTCTGCATCGGTTCGTTGAAGAGATCGTAACCAGCTATAATCGGATATTTTGAGAAGCGTGCAGCGATTCTTCGCCATGTTTCGAGGTAGGCGCGATAATATTTTTCTTCGGCAAGCGCCCGATTGCCGGCGGCATTTCCGTAGATTGCCGTGGCTTCTTCCCCGGCAGTTCCGAGGGGGCCTGAGCCGTCCAGGCGGCCGCCCGGCAGCAGGTGCATGTCGATGATTACGTTGATTCCATTCCGCTCAAACGCAGGCAGGAGTTTTTCCAGATGGTTTAACTGGCTGTCGATCAGTTTATCGTAGATATCGAGATCGACTGCCTGCGCATTGCTTCCCTTGAGCTGCCAGCGGATGTTGGTCGCTCCCCAGGAGCCGAGATCGTCTACATCCTTTTCGGTCATCTTCAGGGGATCGGGACTCATTACGCCGCGCGTCACCGGGCGGGAGAGGAATTCTTTCGTATATTCGCATTTGAAATTCGGCGGCAGCTTCACCGGAGGTTTCAGGAATCCCCCCTGGCTGATCTGGAAATTCCGGAAGGATGCCTTGCCGCTTGCCTCCTGCAGGCCGGCAACAAGCTCGCCGGAAAGTGCATCCCGAGGTATATTGACTTCAAAATAGGATTTTTTCCAGTCGAAAGTTCCGCGCATGGCAGGAGCCTGCGGGTAAGACATTCCGCTTTCACTTTTGATGATGAGCATATATTTCAGCCCGAAATAATATGCCGGGGCTTTTGAGATTTTCTCTCCCTTGACGAAGGTGGTGAACAGCAGCTTTTTGCCGCGCAGGCGCTTCAGGTCCAGCGATTTCACTGTCACCCAGTGGGAACCTTTCCTGCTGTTCTCCGGAACGGTTACGACGACCGCTTTGCCGGACTCGGTTTCCTCGACCCGGACGAAATCCCGTTTCGGCAGTTCATCGAGATCGATCCGGAGCAGATCGACGAGGGAGGAGTCGGCGTACAGGCATGCCGCTGCGGTCAGCAACAATAATAGAATTGTTTTTTTCATATGGAGTTTTCTATCTGTTGTCGTTATTGAATTTTTATCTGCAGACCGTTCGAGCCGGGGAGAACGCAATATGCGCCCTGATAGTTGGCCAAATCATCATATCGCTGAAAGGTCCGGTGGATCAAATCGCTGAAGTTTTCTTTTGCGGCGGCCGCCGCATGACCGTCGGCGAAAAGGAGATTTCCGCGGCCGCTGTGACACAGACCGAGCTGTCCGAACCGGTAAGTTCCGCAGTCGGCACCGGAAGCAGAGTATTGGATCGTGTCTCCTGCGATGATGAGCTCGCTGGCGCTTTTTATTCTTTTGAAGTTGATCAGCGAATCGCCGCCGGTGAATGGAGAAGTGCCCGTGGCAAGCGGCTTGGGCAGCGTTCGGGCTGTGTTTCCTGCATAGGTGATTACTCCGTAAGGATAACTCCATTCCCAGTTGGCGGCTGGAAGCGCCAGTGCCGGGCAGTACAGAAATGATTTGTTCTTCTGGGGAACGGCGGGTGTGTAACCGTGCGACGCGAGTCCTCCTGCCCAAGTAGTGAGCTTGCCTGATGAATTTTGCAGGGCGGAGCCGAAAAGGTCTTTGTTTGCATCCCGGTAAAATGTGATGATCTGCCCGATCTGCTTGAGATTACCGATACAACTGCTCGCCCGCGCTCTGGTACGCGCCTGATTCAGCGCCGGCAGCAGCATCGAGGCCAGGATCGCGATGATGGCAATAACCACCAGAAGCTCGATCAGTGTGAACGGTTTGCGCATAATACCGGGTATGTGAAACGAAACAGCATTGCCGCCCGGCGAAAAAGCGCGGTATGCGCCGCGCAGCGGATGTGAACGGACTGCACGGTTCGGCGGCAGCCGAAGCGGGCAGCGAGGAGCAGGTGCGACGAAGGTGAACGCAGCGGAGCGAAGGCCCTCTGCCGCAGCCCGCGAAGCGGGCGGTGAAGAGTTGGCCGCCGCAGGCGGACAAGTAAGGAGGACAAAGTCCTCCGCCGCGGGCGGTAAGGGCGCAACCCGCGGGAAATGAAAGCCCGGCACAGAGTAAGAAATGGGGGTGCGGGGGAAATGTATTTCCCCCGCGAATCCCACGGCAATGCAGACGGGCGAGACCAGGAAGAGCAAACAGAACAATTCTGCCGCCAGAGGCCGAATAGATTCATTCAACGAAAAGGAGTTATATCATGACAGACCGTACAAGGAAACTTCACATACCCGGTATTATGCGCAATTGCAGTTATGTAGTGACATATTCGCCGGCAATTCGATCAGCGTGAATTTTCTTCCCATGGGTTTTTCCTTTCAGCTTTGGCTATGGTGGCGGCATAACTTATGTTCCAGAATCCGTTCGAACGGCGGTCGGGCTTCCCTGCATCCGAGAAGCTCCGCCAGCCGGGCGGCGGTCAGCCGGGCGGCCTCCTGCCGCGGCATGGCCAGATAGAAGCAGTCGGGGAAATCCGGGTAGATGCCGTCGTCGATGGCGACCAGCCGGGGAATGGCGTCCGGACGATTGCGGCCGAAGAACTTGTGAATGAATGCAATGTTTTTCGAGTGGGTGATGACGCAGTCATGGTCGCCGCCGCGCAGCAGCGGTTCGAGCTCTCCCGCCGGGACGGACCCGGAGCTCCCGGAGCAGCGGATACGTCCGTCGTTTTCCAGCGCCTGCCGGAAGCCGTCGATGTTGCGCGAGTCGTTGAGCTGGAGCACCCGCGGAGAACGGCGCGCGCCGCAGAGGAGTTCCGCCAGCTCCCGTCCGGCCGCCTCTCCCCGAAAGACCACGCTATCCGTTTCCGGGCAGGGATAGCCGATGTTGACGGCCGGCATCCGGCTTGCGGCGAATGCGGTCAGTTCCGGTTCGACCGAAACGGTGACGAGGGCGTCGATATGCGAGTGGCGAAGTTCGACGTCGAGCTCTTCGACGGTCGTGCAGCCCGCGGTCAGCATATGAACATTGCAGGGGAAGGCACTCAATGCGGACATGAGTTCGGCGATCATTTTCATGAGTGTCGCATCGTAGAAATAGGCGTCCCCCTGATAGAGCTTGATTCCGACCAGCGGCAGCTTGGTTTCCGGGAAGAAATACTGCTTCGGATTCGTGAAAACCCCGACTCCGTGCCGGGAAACCAGATATCCTTCCCGCTCAAGGCGGTCGAATTCCTGCTTGATGGTGGAGGCCCCCAGACCGAATTCGGCGGAGAGGGTCCGCAGGGAGGGCAGCTTCACTTTTTTCCCCTCGCTCTGATAGATGATGTTCATGACGAAATGCCGGATTTTCTGCAGTTCCGGCATCACTTGTTTCGCAGGTCTTTTCATGGCGGCTCTTGTTTTTTTTATGAACAGTTGTGAACAGTTATAATTATGAAGAACTTTTCTGAAAAAAGCAAGAGGCGGAACATAAAAAAAGCAAAAAAATCACCGTTTCGGCTCCGGCAAGGCGGCATCTCCGCCGCCCGGGAGGGCAGGAAGGGGAACCCGCTGAGGGGGCGGAAGAAAACGGCGGCGTGTTTGAAGGGGCCGGCAGAGGCGATCGGACAGCACAGGATCGACGACGCGGCGGAGGAAAGCTGTTTCGCCGGCCGGGCCGGATTTCTCCGGGTTCGTTCCGGCAGCAGCCGTTCCGCGCCGGGAGTGTGGGGGGGGATGCCCGGATACCTCCCCCTCCGCCGCACCGGCAGCGCCGGCGCGGCGGAGAGCCGATGCCGGGCCGCGTTCAGCAGACGGTGCAGCGCAGCGCCCGGATCGTTCCGTCCAGGTCGCGGCACGGTTTTACCGCTGCGACATCGTAGGTCGTGCCGCGCCAGGTCAGCCGGCTCCCCGGCGGGAGCCGGAATCTGCCCGGCAGCAGGAATTCAAACGCGGCTGAGGCGCCGTCCTCCGGCCGGTAGCCGCGACTTTCGATGACGACCGCCGTTGCGCTGCGCTCTTCGTAACGGACCTCGCCATCCGCAAAGCCCGGCTGAAGAATCCGCAGCGTGACCGGTTCGGTACAGCGGAATTCATCCATTGTCCACCTCCTGCCGCAGCGACTGCCAGGATTCGATCTCGCGCCGGATCAGTTCGCGTCGCGCCGGATCGATCTTTCTGACCTTTTCGAGCAGGAAGAGCGCGGTTCGCGCGACTTCGCGGCGGTATTCGATGCCGCCCGAGAAACGCTTGAGTTCGACCAGCGATTCGATGGAGGACTTGAGGTCGGTCACCGCGAATTCGCGGTTGTAGGCGATGCGCGGGACCCGGATGCTGCGGTCGTAGCGGCGCATGAGCTCCCAGCAGTGAAGTTCGGCCTGCTCGAGCTGGTCGACCCGGCTGGCGAGGAATTGCTTGATCTGGTGGTGGTCCCACGCTTTCGCCTCGGCGGTCTGGGCGGCGCGCGAGGGCTGGATCAGCGCCATGCCGACCACGTCGAAAAGCTCGCGTTTCAGCGCGTCGTTCTCAGCCCGGATCGCAGCGGAGTCCGCGCCGGAGGGGGAGATGTAACGGCTGATGCCCTTCTCCTCCGGGCTCTCCCAGATTGCGGCGGAGCGGGCGAGCAGGTGGCTGAACTTCTCCCGGCCGTCCGCGTTTTCTCCTCCGGCCGGGTGTGCGCCGCGGGCGAAGCTGTCGGAGATGACCAGAAGCCCGAACATCTGCTTGACCACATTCATCTGCGCCTCGGACTCGTTGTTCAGAATCGCGTCGGAGATGCGCACGACGTCCTCGAAGTAGTGTCCGCCGTCGATGCCGAACCCGTCCGGTTCGAACGAGAGCAGCGCCGGGACGCAGCCGAGCTTGTGTCCGGCGCGCGAGAGCAGCATGGTCCGCCCGGTCCCGGCCTCCCGCTCGAAGATCATCGTTTCGGTCCGCGTGAAAAGTTTGCGCCGCAGCGCAGGGGAGGGCGGCTGGAACGGGCCGTTGTCGGAAAGAATCCGTTCCTCGAAGATGATCCAGTCGAGCTGCCCGTCCGCGCCGCAGGACCAGTCGGCGACCTCAAGCGGCGACCAGGCGCGGACGGCGGGGCGGATGCGTTCGAGCTTTTTGCGTTCGCAGTCGATTTCTCCCGAGAAGTACGGCATCTCGACCGACAGGGCCGCACCGCCGTAGATGTTGAGCAGGGTCGAGAACTGTCTCATGACCTCATTGGCGCGAAGCCCGGTGCGGGAGAAGTCCTCGACGAGCTCCGGTTCCGCCCCGTCGCGCTGCGGCTCGACCGACAGGATGAACTGCGTGATGAGCCGCGCGAGCTTGCGCGGATAGTTGAAATAATATGCGCGGCGCAACCGCTCCTCGAACTCTGGTTCGACCTCCGACACGTGCCGCACCAGAGCACGGCGGATGTACGCCTCGCCGCCGTAGTAGGCGGCGCGGGAACGTTCCCATACCTCGCGGTTCTCCCGGTGCAGCGCATGGCGCCGCCGGAACAGATAGTCGTAATCCTGCTCCATCCCATATCCTTTCCGTTTGCGCTTCCGGCGTGAATTTCCGGAAGCTGCAAACAGCGGGATATGTCAACTTTTCCGTTCCGTGCGGCTATTCTCCGAACACTTCGGCGCGGAAGGTCTGGAAAACGGTTCCGGGCTGCTGCCAGCCGTTGGCCGGGAGTCCGGCTTTGCGCGAAAGGTATTCGAGCGTGGTCCGCTGGTCCCAACCCTGTTCAAGCGCGACCTGCGGCAGAAACACCGCGCCGCGCGACCCCTGCCGCAGGATGATGCCGTCGACGCCGATCAGAAAGGCCGTCGGGTCTTCGATCGGGCGCGGCGGCGTCAGGATCGACAGTTCGATCAGCGTTTCGCCGAGTTCATCCGGTTCAAGCGGCGGAAAGCGCGGATCGGAGAACGCCGCATTCAGCGCATTGCGCCTGAGATTTTCCCCGAGCGGCTCGAACGCCTCGATGTTGCCGATGCAGCCGCGGAGCCCCCCGGAGCAGTCGTGCAGCGTGACGAAGCAGGCACGTTCGACGGCAAGCTGGGGAATGGCCGGAGCCGCCGGCTGTTCCGCATTGCTGAATTCGCCTGCGATGACTTTACGGACGAACGCGAGCAGCTCGCGCCGTTCCCGAGGAGTGAATTCCGCCGTCATATGCCGTCCTCCCGTCTCTGCTGAATCAGTTCCTGTCGTGATAGATGCGCCATGCGCCGCAGGCGATGAATGCCGCCGTCGGCGCCAGCCCCGCGAACATCGGGTTCAGAATGCCGGCTTTGCCGAGCACGAGAAACACCTGCGCCACGACGATATAGACCACGATGATCACCATTGCCGTGATGATCGCGAGCAGACTGCCGGTCCGCTCGTTCTTGGTCGCCAGCGGGATGCCGAGGAACACCGCCAGAAAGCAGGCCCACGGAAACGCCAGCCGGTAGTAGAACACCGTCATATAGATCGACTTGACCCGCTCCGCCATGTTCGGCGAACGCTGCACCAGGTCCCAGATCACCCAGGTCGGCAGGTCGTCTTTCTCCTTGACGGCGTTCAGGATATCGTTCGTGGCCTCCGGAATTTCGTTCTTCGGAAAGCGCAGCTCCGTCAGCGGAATCTGCTCGTGGATTGCGGAGGTGCCGGTGCTGGCCGAGAAACGCGTGTCATCGTTCCGGTCGTAGGAGATGAAGTTGCCGTTGCGGAAAATCCACGTTTCGTTTTCCGGATCGTACGCGGCTTCGCGGCCGTAGAAGTCGACCTTGCGGCCGACCAGCTCCCGGCGCACCTGCTTCTCCATCTCGGCGCGCGAGAGCGACAGGAGCCGCTCCGCTTTGCCCGGGAAAATTTCGAGGATCATTCTCCGGCGTGCCGCTTCATCCGGCACAAGGACAAGCGAATCGATCATGCCGTCGGTCCAGAAGGTTTTCAGCGTCACGTCGTTCTGGATGTTGCCGGTTGTGAAATTGTTGAACAGCCAGTGACGCTGCTGGTCGTTGCTGCGGTAGGTCAGCAGCCCGCGGACGTACCGCCGCCGCTCCGTCGCGTTGGAACGGATGATTTCAGCCGAACGCTCCGTGAACGGCACCAGCGCCTCGTTGAAGTAGATGTTGATGAAGGTGACTGCGAGCCCGACCACGAAAATCGACCCGCCGCAGCGGAACAGCGACACGCCGGAGGCGCGCATGGCGGTGATTTCCATATTCTTGCCGAAGGTCGCCATGGTCCACATGCAGCCGAGCAGCATCGAAATCGGCAGGATGAAACGGATGTTGCCGGGCTGCTTGTAGGCCAGATAGAGCAGAATGTCGGAGACGGACGCCTTGTTTTCGAGAAAGTCGGAGATGTCCCGGTATACGTCACCCAGGATGAACAGGATGATGAATACGAGCAGGAGCACGCTGTATTTGATCAGGAACTCCCTCAGAATATAGAAATCGAGCCGCGGCAGAGGAAACCACCGGCGCGGCAGCAGAGTCAGGTCTTCGTAACGGGTTTGATGCTTTTTGTCCATAATACTCCCTAATATACACCGGGAACGCAAACAAGGAAAGTTCCGAATTCATATTTTTAAGGAATTGTTGCTTCTGCAAAGGGGCGGAAGGCCGCAAGCAGCGAATCCGGCGTGAGCAGCGGCTCGAGCTTCAGCAGCCTGACCCAGTCCGCTTCGCGCGAAATGGTGACGAGCCCGGCACGGGCGAGCAGATGCCGCAGCACGGTTTTCCGGTCCGGACCCAGCGCTTCCGCCGTCAGCAGGTAATCGAGGTCGAGGTCGAAGATGAACCCCTCCTCCGGCGCGAACTCCGCTTCCGCCAGCCGGGTTGCGAGGAAATCGTCCTCGAAGACGCGCCGGGCCAGCGGTGCGAAGCGGACCGGATCGTTGAGCAGAAGCTGCAGGTCCGGCCAGCTCCGGTCGCAGACCACCCGGATGCGGTCGTTTGCGCAGCCGGGGTGGTCCGCATGGGCGACGATGACCGCCCGGCTGACCACTCCGCCGCGGAGCGCCAGGTCGATATGCTCGTCATGGCGCAGCCGGGAGAGCGCTTCCGTTACGGAGTCGTCGCGGCGAAAATCGAAGGCGGCGACCAGCTCCCGCCGCTCCGGTTCGCTCTTTGCGGCGCGCCCGAAAGCCGGCAGCGTGTCGGTGTGGTGGTCGAAAGTCAGCAGGGACGGCGGAGACGGAAGCGTCCGGCGGTAGCGGGACCACTCCGCAAGGGCCTCGTGATGTTCGTCGACGATCCGGATCAAGATTTCACCTTCCCCTGGCCGGCAGGCAGGAAGAGGTAGAACGTCGTTCCCTCACCCGGCGCGCTTTCGAGCTGAATCCAGCCCTGATGATTCGTGACGGTTCCGTAGACCATGGCCAGCCCCATGCCGGTTCCCTTGCCGACCGGCTTGGTGGTGAAGAACGGCTCGAACAGCTTCCGCTGCGTCGCTTCGGTCATGCCGCAGCCGTTGTCGGAGACGCGGATGAAGAGGTAGTCGGCGGGATTGATGCCGGCCCGTTCCGGCGGCGGCTCAAGCGGAACCGGCGAGGCGTCGGCCGGCCCGGCCGTGATGGTCAGAATCTGTTCGCCCTTGTTGTTCGCCATCGCGTCGATCGCGTTGATCATCAGATTCAGCATGACCTGCTGGAGCTGGAGCGAATCGGCGCGGACCGGTTTCAAATCGTCCGGCACGTCGACCGAAACCGAGAGGTCGCGCTGCTTGCGCGGCCCGAGCAGCCCGAGGCTGTTTTCGAGGAGCTGCCGCAGGTCGAGGTCGGTGACCTGGTATTTCCCTTTCCGCGCGAAACCGAGCAACTGGCTGGTCAGGTGCCCGGCCTGTTCGGCGATGGTCGAGATTTTTTCCAGATGGTTCAGCACTTCGGGATCATCCGGCTGGTGCAGATAATTGATGACGTCGATGTGTCCGAGGATCGCATGAATATAGTTGTTGAAGTCGTGTGCGATGCCTCCGGCGAGCATGCCGAGCGCTTCGATGCGCTGCGAATGCACGAGCTGTTCGGCCAGCCGCGCCTTCTCTTCGGCGAGCTTGCTCTCTTCGGTGACGTCGCGGCCGATCAGGACCAGCAGCAGCTGCCCGCGAATCCGCATCGGCGAAAGCGAGCAGCTGAGGAGCTTGCTCTCCGGCGATTTCTCGTCCAGCCGGCACTGGAACCGCACCGGGCCGTCGAGTTCCGCGCCGAGCGTCAGGCCGGGCCGGTCGAGGACGCGCATGCGCGGAAAGAGCCGCCGGTTGGTCAGCTCGCCCGGATTCGCGCTGCCGAGCAGCCGGGCCGCGGAGAAATTCGCGTCGATGATCCGCCCGTCGCTGGTCAGCATGACGATCATCTCGCCGGCGTTCTCGAGCACGAGGCGGTAGCGGTCGGTCCACTCCCGCAGGTTCGCTTCGAGCTCTTTCGAACGGCTGTAGCTGCCGACGAAGGCGAACAGGATGTCCAGCGGACTTTTGCCGCCGGAACGGATGTCCACTTCGATTTTTGCAAGATAGATTCCGAGCATGACTGCCAGCCAGAACCCGGCGATCAGCCGCGCGATGAAATTGCCGTTGAAGAACGAGGCGGGCAGCCCGTAGATGAGCGCGATGATCTGGCTCAGCAGCGCGCCGAGCAGCAGCGCGGTCAGCAGCGCACCGAGAATGCAGAAGAAGCGCCCGAGGCCGAAGTTTTTGAAACGGGTATAGGCGATCGGCAGCACCAGGAAGTCGAAGAGGTGCGAAAGCGCCACGAGGTTCATCGAATTGCGGCTGCCGCCGAGCAGATTGTCCAGCGTGACGGCTTCGGTTCCGCTGGTCAGCGAGAAGCCGTACCAGTTGCATTGCAGCCGGGTCAGTTCGCCGAGATACAGGTAAAGCCCGAACAGCACGGCCGCGCCGATGATGATCCGCTGCGCCGCCAGCGTTCCCTCCGTAATGTACACCATGAGGTAGGCGGTCAGGATCGGCAGGAAGATCACGATGCGGCCGACCTCGAAATCGATGGTGCCGAAGAGGACCGTGCGGATTTCGGCAGCACTGACGAAGTGCGAGAAGAGGAACAACAGCCCGAGGGCCATGTAGAAGGGCGCTTTGCCGATGGCGCGCCGCTGGCTGTACAGCATGCCGAGGCCGACGAAAATGAAGGTCATTTCGAGAAAGGTCAGCAGCAGCGCGTGGAAATGTTCCATTCTTTATCCCTCAGTCGTTGGTTTCCCGTTCCTGCGGCGGATTCATCCGCTGTGCCTGCTTCAGCCGGATCTCCCGCAGGTGGCGCCTTCTGCCGTACCGGTGCAGCTGCCAGGTGTTCCAGCCGTTGTGCCAGAGCACGTAGAAGGTCGGGCCGAGTGCCACGAGCGGGTTCGCGTTGGCCAGCGCGAGATAGATGGTCAGCGTCGTGTTTTTCTGGCCCAGCACCTGACTCGACTCCCGGCGGAATTTCTTCCCGCCGAGGAACTGCCCGAACCAGAAGTTGAAAGCGCAGATCGCCAGCGAAATTGCCGCGATTTCGAGCAGTACGGTTTTGGGCAGGTGGCTCTGGCCGTGCAGGAACGCCGAAGCATTTGCGATGATCAGGAAGATCGCTCCGACCCAGAGGAAGAATGAGAAATTCTTGAGTTTTTTCGGCAGCTCCGTCGCTTTTTTACAGAAGAGCCGGATCGGAACCGCCGCCGCCAGCGGAATTCCGATGACGACGAGCAGACTCCGGATGACGTCCGCAAAAACGGTCGGCGCCGGATTGCCGATCGCGACCGGGATCAGGAACGGGAGCAGCAGCGCCATGCCGAGATTTGTGGTCAGGAACGCGCTGACCGCATATTCGACCCTGCCGCCGAGCAGGTGGACGATGACCGCCGCCGCCGTCGCCGTCGGCGTGATGCCGGTGAAAAAGGCGGCCATGGCCAGTTCGCTGCTCCCGAAAATCCTGCACAGGAACCAGCTGCCCATGCCGATTCCGATGTTGGCGAGCAGGATGTTCAGGTGCCCGAGCCGCAGCGTCCGCCAGGAGACCCTGACCTGCAGGAAAACGAGGAACATCATGATGACGATAAGCCAGCGGATCAGTCCGTTCAGCGCCGAAGCCCACGGACAAAGATAACCGAGCACGAAGGCCGCGATCATCGCAGAGGTGCGCAGGTGCTGCATCATTCCGCATCCTGCTCCAGTTTCAGGAAGCGGTTCACCGCGTCCTCCAGGTCTTCGGCCACCTCGATGCCGCTGACGTCCTCGTTGCGGAGAACTTCGGCGCCGTAGCCGGTTTTGACCAGGTAGCAGGCCCGGCAGCCGGCGGCCCGCCCGGCCGCGATGTCGCTCAGCCGGTCGCCGACCATGGCTGAACGGGCCGGGTCGATGTCGAAGTCGCGGCAGCCGGCCAGCAGCATGCCGGGTTCCGGCTTGCGACAGCCGCACGGGGAGCCGTATTTCGGGTGGTGCGGACAGTGGTAGAAGCCGTCCACCCCGGCACCTTCGGCGGCCAGCAGCTCCCGGATTCGTTCATGCACCGCATGCACGTCCTCTTCCGCATACATGCCGCGCGCCACGCCGGACTGATTCGTGACCACGACCGCCAGGAACCCGTGTTCGCGCATGCGCTTCAATGCCGGGACGACCCCGGGGAGAATCACGACCTTGTCGGGTTCGAAGAGGTAATCGACCTCCGCGTTGATCACGCCGTCGCGGTCCAGAAAAAATGCTTTGTTCATCGTCGTTCTATTTCCTTCTTGAGAGGCTGCCGGCCGGAACCAGCCGGATCTCCCTGATCTCATCACTGCCCACCGCCGCCGCGATCCGCGCCAGAAACAGATCCAGCGACGGCGTCAGTTCGCGCACCAGCGCGCTGTGGCGCACCTCGAGAAAGAGCACACCCTCCCGGCAGCGCGCCGGCCTGGCGCATGCCGCGAGCTTGCCGGGAATGATCTCCTTCCAGCGCGTTTCGAGCGTGATGTAGAGCGCCACATCGCGGTCGATCAGATTCTCGCAAAGCTCCTTCATGACCTCGGCGGCGCTGACCGGCCCGGCGGAGTGGGCCGACAGCTCGAGCGTGCCGCGTTCGCGCCCGTACCAGCTGCGGAACAGCGGCAGCAGCGTCCGGCGCTGCCGGAACTGTTCTTTGCGCGACTCGGCCATGCTTTCTCTCTAGATGTTGATGTTGACGCCGAACAGCATGACCGGCAGGAGCAGCGTGTGGACTATGAGCTTTGCAGGCGCTATTCCGCCTTTTATGACATAGACCAGGCCGTGCTTCATGCTGCCGAAGCACATGTAGCCCAGCCCGTACGGCAGGTAGAAGATCTGAAAGACGTCCTTGCCCATCTGAAGCAGGCATTTCCCGGCGTTGTAGACGCCGCGGTAGATGTAAGGCGCGGTTTTTTCGGCCGCCTTGATGGCGATGGGGGCGAGGATCGCCAGCGTGACCGGGTCGATCGCTTTCGCTTCGGGCATCGGAAATGCGACGGTTACCATGGCGACCAGCAGACAGATTGTGATGATTCTTCTCATGATCTTCCTGAAATTACGGTTTCATATCGTTCACTATGTCAATAACACTCACGGCTGCGGCGACAGCCGGGTTGCGATTTCTGCGAGCAGCCGTTCGGCGGCGGCCGGTCTGGCGAGCTCCGCGGCGAGGGCTCCGCGCTGTTTCAGCCGCTCCGGCTCCGCGAGGAGCCCGGCGAGCAGCCGCTCGATCCGTTCCGGCGTGCATTCGGCGTTCGGGAGCAGTTCCGCCGCACCGTGTCCGGCCAGAACCCGGGCATTGTCGTACTGATGATTCTCGGCCGCGTACGGGTACGGAATCAGGACCGAAGCTTTGCCGAACCGCGCGAGTTCCGCGACCGTGCTGCCGCCGGAGCGCGAGAAAACGAGGTCGGCGGCGCCGAGGAACAGCTCCATTTTTTCGCTGCTTTCAAGCAGGAGCGACGGGAAGACGACGTCGCCGTAGGCGTCTCTGACCTCGGCCAGCTTCTTCGGCCCGGCCAGATGGAGCACCTGAAACTCGGTTTTCTCCTGCAGCTTCCGAAGCGCCTTCGGCACCGTTTCGTTGAAGATCGAAGCGCCCTGACTGCCTCCGAAGATCAGCAGCGTCGGGATCGCGGTGTCGAGCTCAACGCCGAATTCGCGGTTGAGCCCGGCGATCGCCTCTGCCCGCGTGATTCCGGCCGCCTGTTCGAGCTCCGGACGCAGCGGCATGCCGGTGACCAGCAGCTCGCCGCGGCATTTTTCCGCATTGCACGTTGGAAACGCCGTGGCCAGCAGCTTTGCATGCCTGCTGAAAAAGCGGTTCGCCTTGCCGACCCGCGCGTTGCCGTCATGCAGGAATACCGGAATTCCGCTCCGGCGCGCCGCCAGAATCGCCGGCAGCGATGTGAAGGAGCCCATGCCGAGCAGCGCCTGCGGCCGCAGCGTGCGAAGCTCGCGCCGCGCCGCATGGTAACCGCCGAGCGCGCCGCAGCCGAATTCAAAGAGCGTGCCGATTCCGCGCGGAGACGGCATGCGCGGCAGCGCCACGGCCGGGACGCCGAACGAGGCGGCGATGCTTTTCTGTCTGGCGGCATTGGTGCCGGAGAGCAGCAGCAGCGCCCTGCCGCCCCGCTTCTGCAATACGCGCGCCACGGAGAGCCCGGGGTAGAAATGTCCGCCGGTTCCGCCGCAGGTGATGGCCAGTGTCAGTTCGGGCATCACAGCTCCTCCTTGCGCTTCCGGTACTGGCGGAACCAGGGCAGGAAGGAGAGCTTCGCCCGGATCGAATTCTGATACTGCATGTTGTAATTCGGGTATGCGTTGTCGAAGGCGATGGAGGCCAGGATTCCGACCGCGATCAGGCTGGCCATGATGTTGCTGCCGCCGTAGCTGATGAAGGCTGCCGGCATTCCCTTGGTCGGCGCCGACCCGGTGACCACCGCGATGTTGATCGCCGCCTGGACTGTGATGCCGAGCGTGAGCCCGCACCCGAGCAGCATGCCGAGGCGCGACCGCGAATTCATGCTGATCCGGAGCCCGTACCAGGTGAAAAAGGTATAGAGCGCCAGGACGCCGAGCATGCCGATGAGGCCGAGCTCTTCGCCGACGATCGAAAGAATGAAGTCCGTGTGCTGCTCGGGCAGGTACTTCTGTTTCAGGCGGCTCTCCATGAAGCCGACGCCGGTCCAGCCGCCGGAACCGAAGGCGAGCAGCGAGTTCCAGAGCTGGTATCCGCCGCCTTCGCGCATCTCCTCCGGCCGCAGGAAGGTCGTGACCCGCCCGAGCCGGTTCGCATCGAAGAAGACGACGTAAAGCCCGGCCAGCACGACGAGCGTTCCCGGAATGGCCAGATAGTACCAGCGCAGCCCGGCCATGACCGAGATGGCGACGGCGACGGTCAGCACGAGCGCCGTCGTCCCGAAGTCGCGGCCGATCAGGATGCCGCAGATGACCGCCCCCGCGATGCCGACCAGCGGCAGGACGCCGCGGCGGCCGAGGAAGTTGTTGAAGGTCCGGATATTCTCCGAGCAGTATTTCGCCACGAAGAGCGCCACGGCTATCTTCGCGAATTCGGAGGGCTGCAGCGTCATGACCAGACCCGGCAGCCGGATCTTGATCCAGCGGTTCGCCCCGTTGATTTCGGGAAAGCAGAAGGCGGCGATGAGGAGCAGCAGGAAGACGCCGCCCATCAGGAAGAGACTCCACGACGCGAGCTTGCGGTAGCCGATGACGAAAGCCGCCGCCCCCCCCAGGCCGCCCATGGCGGCCCAGATGATCTGGTTGCGGAAATACTTGAGCCCATCGGTGTTGTAGCTGGCCGAATAGAGCATGGTCAACCCGAAGACGACGATCAGCGTCACGACCAGCAGCAGCCCGTGCATCGCGTTGACCGATGCCGCGCTCTCCCGCGTATCGAGCTCCACCGGGGCGGCGGGCTCATCGTTCAGGAAAATGCTCCTCAAGGGCCGCCTCCGTCAATCCAGCGAGAGTTCCGCGCCGCGGGCGATCTCGGTGAGCCCGTGCGAGGCGACGTAAGCGGCTGCGTCCTCGTCGTCGAAGACCGCCAGCGGCGAAAGCTCGATTTTCGCATCGACTCTGCCGTCGGCCGTGCGCGGAATCCGGACGCCGGCCGCTTCGAGCCGCTTCGCGTCGCGCTCGATCAGCATTTCTCGGCAGCTTTCGACCGAATCGACCCCGGTCGGATTCTTGGTCGGAGCGAAAACGGAGCTGCGGTCGCCTTCGAGCACCATGGTCCGCTTCGCGAGCGGCATTGCATCGAAGATGAACGATTCGAGCTTGACCGCATTCGGTGCATCCGGCTTGATCAGGCAGCCGGTGTCGTCCACGTACGGGACCTTCTTGTCGGCACGGTGCCACGGCAGCTTCAGGCTGCCGCCCACGGTCAGCTGCTCGATGAAGCTGCGCGAAATCATATGGATCGCCGGGCTGCCGGCGATGAAACGCAGCGATCCGTCCGGATTCCGGCTTTCGGCGAGGGCGGCCGGCAGGTCGCTGTACTCGATGATTTCGAGCCGGCCGTTGGTCACGCAGAAGTTGCCGAGCTTTTCGAACGGGCCGGTTTTGGCCAGCATGATGGCGGACATTTCGGACTGTTCAAGGTCATGCAGCCCGAGGAACAGCGGGGAGACCACCGGAACCAGCGGATTGTCGACCTGGAAGTAGGAGAGATAATCGACTCCCTCGGATGCCATCCGGTCGAGCGCGCCGGATTTGCGCAGCGCGAGCAGCGTGCCGCCGTGTCCGTCCGGAGAAAGCGAGAGCGACGACTTCGAAGCGAGCAGCAGCTTGCCGTCGTAACCGCAGGCCGGCATGGTTCCCTGCGTGAAGAAGAACACCTGCTCCGGCGCGAGCCCGAAAAATCCGTTCTCTTTGAAAAACGCCTCGGTCGCTTCGCGGTTCAGCAAACTGGTCATGATGTACCAGGTCAGCGGCCGGCCGAATTTTTCGCCGGCGCGCCGGATCGACTCGGCGAAGTACGCGAAAAGCGGCCGGCCGGTGACCGGGCCGATCGGGTAAGTCCCCTTCGGACCGTCGAAGCCGAGCCGGGTGCCCTGGCCGCCCGCGACGGTCAGGCAGCTGACCTTGCCGGCTTTCAGGAGCTCGACGCCGCGTTCGGCGGCGCGCTTGTAAAGCGCGGCCTGTTCCGCGTCGCGCGGCTTCAGCGGGAAATAGGGAGCCGGGCCGAGATCGTCCGGAATCGCCGTTTTCGGCTTGCTGAGCACGTAATCGCGGATCAGGTTCGTCATTTCGGGGAAATCGATCGCTTCGATCTGCCCGGCGAGTTCATCCTTCTCCGCGGCGGAAAGCTCGTTCCAGAAGCGCAGGAGCTGATCCTGCCCGGCGGCCGCGGTTATGTTCAAAAGTTTCTGATAGGCGTCCATGTTTCAAGTGCTCCTTCGTATGAAAACGTCGTCGAAAACGTGTATGATGAAGCGGCTGAAGCCGCCGGATACAATATAGCCCGCCTCGGCGTTCTCCGCCACTGTTTTTACGATAATTTTGTCATCTTTTGCCGGAGCGGATTGCAAGATGCCCGGATGACGTGTATCTTTAACCGGCAGAAGCGGAAACAAATTCGGGGGGACGGGCCTGTGGCGAAGAAAACGGAAACGGATGGAAAGAGGAAAAAACGGCTGTGGATCATTCTGCTGCCGGTTCTCGGAGTATTTGCGGCGCTGTTCGTCGCGGCGTTCTGGATCGCGGCGCTCCTGTTCGGCGGCGAACCGCAGCTTCCGGTCGAACCGCTCAGGCCGGAGGATTTCAAGCTGATCAGCAAGCTGACCGCCCGCTTTTCAAACGAGTTCCTGAACGGGAAGCCGGAGGAATCCGAGCTGGTCCTCACTCCCGGGGAGATCGCTTCGCTGATCCGCGTCTCCGACAACGGCGCGCTGCTGAGGATGTTCGGCGGCGGCAGCGGCGGTGGCAAGACGAAGAATTACGACGCGCGTTTCGAGAACGGACGGTTCGAGATTCTTTCGCCGGTCCGGACCGGGCTGACCTGGCTGCGGGGCGGCGTCATCATGGTGGATATGAGCGTGCGGCCGGAGAAGGACGGCGACGAACTCACGCTCGATATTTCGCGGATCAAAGCCGGTTCGATCGCGCTGCCCGGCTTTCTCGTCGACCGGATGCGCCGCCAGTCGCTCGAAGAGGCGCGGAACCTGGAGGAGTACCGGCTGTTCGACCGCTGCGTGAAAAGCCTCCGCATCGACGAAGAAAACAATCTGCGGATCGTCTATCGCCCGGCGGAACTGCTGAAGCTGATGCCTCCCAAAGTGCAGCAGTTCCAGCAGATGATGCGCCGGGGGCGGTGAGGCGGCGCCGGACGCCTCACCCTGGCCGGAGCGGGTCAGTATTTCTTGTAGAAGCTCTTGAAGGATTTCTCCGCATTTTTGAGCATGGCGGCCTGTTCGGTGTTCACGTGGCCGTCCAGATAGCAGACGTTGGCGAGATTGTTTCCGCCGTGGCGGTAGGCGACATAGTTCGATGCGGCGGGGCTGGCGTCCCAGTAGCCGTATTCGTTGACCTTGAGGTAGGTGCTCGGGTCATCCCCTTTGCGGTAGACGGCCCAGTCGCAGCTGTCGATGAAGCCGATGCGGGTGCCGGGTTCGACCACGCGCGGAAGCTTCCAGGCCAGGATTTTGTCGCTGGAGTCGCTGGCCCAGGCGCCGATGGCGAAGTCGTGGGCCGGGATTCCGTAGCTGCGGGTGAGATCGTGCAGCCCGCCGCTCGTGTGCCTGGGGGAGAAGGCCGACGCCGCGTTCGGACAGATCAGCCCGGATGACGTGTAGCCGTCCTGCATATTGTCGGCTTCGCTGGCGCCTTTATAGGCTCCGCCGAGATACTTCATCCAGGTCAGGTTCCGGTACCAGGTGATGTTCATGTGCCCGGGCACCCAGTAGTCGTCGTTCGCGCCGGCGTACAGGTGCGATGCGGTTCCGAACTGTTTCAGAATGCCGGTGCATTTGATCTTCTTCGCGGTTTCCCTCGCCTGGTTCAGCGCGGGCAGGAGCATCGAGGCCAGAATGGCGATGATCGCAATCACGACCAGAAGCTCAATCAAAGTGAATCCGTGCTTTTTCAATTCTCTTTCCTCCTCCGGGTAGTGAAATTACTGGTCAAGGAGCGGTTAATGCGTTAACCGGCTTTCTTTAAATATTATACCAAAAAAATTCCGGAAAGCCAACCCTCTTTTGCCGGAAAGCGGAAAATTATTGCCAAAACGATTGAATCGCGGGTCGTTTACCGATACATTATAGATAGTGTTCACTGTTTTACCGGGGAGGATCGAATGTCGAAAAAATTGCTGTTTGTCATTGCCGGCCCGCGTCTGGCGGGCTGCACCGCGTTTGCGGCCCGCACGGCGGCGGAAGCCGCCCGCGCCGCGGGCAGCGAGGTCACCATCGTCGAATTGCCGAAGGTCAAAGGCGGCACGACCGGGTGCATTAGCTGTTACGGCTGCCAGCGCTCGGCAGAGTACCGGTGCGTACTCGATGACGGGATGAGCGAGCTGGTCGCTTCCGTGCCGCAATATGATGCAGTCGTGATTGCGAGCCCGGTGTTCTTCTTTTCGATCTCCTGCCAGGCCAAGGCGTTCCTGGACCGCTTCTTCTGCCTGATCAAGCATCGGGAGGACGGTTCGATCGCAACGCCGCTCGGCCGGGTCGGACTCGCGTTCATCACGACCTCGGGCGGGGATGAGGACGACAGCGGCGTCAGGAACATTTATGGCACGATGCGCGACTGCGCGGCCTTTCTGGGCTCCGGCGAGCCGAAGTTTCTCTATTACGGGCTTTGCGGAGACCCGGCCGTTTTCAAGGCCGACCCGGCCAACGCTGAAAAAGCGGCGGCGTTCGGCCGCTCGCTCTGAGGAAGCGGGAGGAACGCGCCGTGGAATATTGGCCGGGGCCGATGGAGGGAGTCATGACTCCCGCGCTGATTCGCGCCGCGAATGAATTGGAGCTGGTTTCCCGCTGGATGACTCCGTTTCTGCGGATCACCGCCGGGGCGCCGAAGCGGCGCATTCTCGACGCTTTCCTTGCGCCGTTTTCCGGGACGGTTCCGGTGACGGTTCAGTTGATGGGGACCGATCCGGCGGCAGTGGCGGCTTCCGCCGCTGCACTGGCCGGGCTCGGCATCCGGGCGTTCAACCTGAATTTCGGCTGCCCGAGCCGTCAGGTGACGTCGGGCGGCGCCGGGGGCGGTGCGCTGCGCGATCCGGCCGGAATGCTGCGGATGGCGGAGGCGGTCAAGGCGGCGGCGCCGTCGCTTCCGCTTTCCGCCAAGCTCCGGACCGGCTGGAGCGATCCGGCGGAGCAGGAGACGTTTCTGCCCATGCTGGCCCGCAGCGGATGCGTCGATCTGTTTTTCATACATTTCCGGACGGTGGCGGAGCAGTACCGTCCGGTCGGAGGACGGCTCGAACGGCTCGGGCGCGCCGTGGAGCTGGCCGGGGAGGTGCCGGTCGTGCTGAACGGCGACGTCGATACGCTTGAGGATGCGGAGCAGCTTTCCGCCGCGCTGCCGGGAGCAGCCGGAATCATGTGCGCACGCGGCTGGCTGCGCGACCCGTACCTGCTGCGGAGGCTGGAAGGGCATTCCGCGCCGGAGCCGGAAACCGGGCGGGAACGGTTTTTCCGCACGGTCGTCGGGAACGGATTTCCGGTCAATAAATCGATCGAGCTTTCGAATTTCATCTGGGGCCGGGAACGGAATCCATACTTCCGGCACCTGGTCACCCTGCCGCCGCACACGCAGTTTCGCCCCTGAAAACGCGAGAGAGCGGTGCCGGCGAATCCCGCACCGCTGCCGGAAGCGTTATTTACCCGCCGGGGATATGCGGTCGAAGCCGCAGAGCGGGCGGAGCACTTCCGGGATGACGACGGTGCCGTCTTCCTGCTGGAAGTTCTCCATGATCGCGATCAGGACGCGGTCGGTGACGGCCGTGGCGCTGATGGTGTGGACATAGTCGCGGGTGTCGCCGTCCTTGTAGCGGATGTTCAGCCGGCGGCTCTGGAACGAGGTCAGGTTTGTATTGCTGGTGACTTCGCGGTAGCCGCCGAAACCGGCGAACCAGGCTTCGATGTCATACTTCTTGTACCCGGGCGCGCCGAGATCGCCGACACAGACGTTGACGACGTGGTACGGGATGCCGAGCTGCTGGAGGATATACTCCTCGTTGGCCAGGCACATCTCATGGTATTTCACCGAATCCTCCGGCTTGCAGAAGACGATCTGCTCGACCTTGTGGAACTGGTGGACGCGGAAGATGCCGCGCGACGCCTTGCCGTAGCTGCCGGCTTCGGTGCGGAAGCAGGGCGTGAAAGCCGTGTAGCAGAGCGGCAGCGAGGCGCCGTCGAGCACGTCGTCGGCATGGTAGCCGACCAGGGTCTGCTCGGAGGTGCCGATGAGCGCGAGGTCTTCGCCTTCGAGGTTGTAGGTCTGGTCTGCGAAAAACGGCAGGTAGCCGGTGCCGAAGAGCGTGCGTTCCTTGGCGACGCACGGGGTCATGAACATCGTGAAGCCGCGTTCGACGAGGACGCGCTGGACCCAGAAGTAGAGAGCCTGCGCGAGCATGGCGCCCTTGCCCTTCCAATAGTAGAAGCCGGCGCCGGCGACTTTCGTGCCGCGCGGGATGTCGAGGATGCCGAGCAGCTCCCCGAGCTCCTGATGGTCGCGCACCTTGAAGTCGAAGGTCGGGATCGTGCCCTCTTTGCGGAGTTCGACGTTGCCCGAGTCGTCGAGCCCGTCCGGCACGTCCGGAGCGAGCATGTTCGGCATGCGGATGACGACCTGATGGATCTTGTTCTGGATTCTGGCAAGCATCTCCTCCTTCGAGCTGAGGACCTCCTTGAGCTGCTTGACCTTGTCGCGGGCGGACGGGTCCTTGGCGCACTCCTTGCTGAGCCGGTTGCGTTCGGCGCGGAGCGCCTCGGCTTCCTGCGAAAGCTGCCGCGAGTCGGCGTCGAGTTTCAGGAGTCCTTCCAGGTCGATCGGGAAACCGCGCCGGACGCAGTTCGCCTTGACTTCCTCCGCATGTTCACGGATAAATTTGATGTCGATCATTTTCTCAAATCCTTACAGATTATTCAGAACTGCGGCATCGGGAAAGCCGCCATGAACTCTTTTACTTCGTTGCCGAGGCTGCGGAGCGCCGCTTCGTCCTCGCGCAGTTCGACGCCGCGTTCGATGAAGTCGGCGACGCGCACCATTTCGGCCTCTTTGAGCCCGCGGGTCGTGATCGCCGGGGTGCCGACGCGGATGCCGCTCGTGACGAACGGCTTTTCGGGATCGAACGGAATCATGTTCTTGTTGCAGGTGATGCGGGCGAGGTCGAGCGCGTTCGCAACGGCCTTGCCGGTCGCCTGCTTCGGACGCAGGTCGATCAGCATCAGGTGGTTGTCTGTGCCGCCGGAGACGATGCGGAACCCGCGCTTCGCGAGCTCGTCCGCCAGTTTCGCGGCGTTCAGTCTGACCTGGTGCTGGTAGGCCTTGAAAGCCGGGGTCAGCGCTTCGCCGAAGCAGATCGCCTTGCCTGCGATCACGTGTTCGAGCGGGCCGCCCTGCATGCCCGGGAAAACCTTGGAATTGATGGATTTGATATACTCCTCCCGGCAGAGGATCAGCCCGCCGCGCGGCCCGCGCAGCGTCTTGTGGGTCGTGGTGGTCACGACGTCGCAGTACGGCACCGGGTTCGGGTGTTCTCCGGCCGCGACGAGGCCCGCGATGTGGGCCATGTCGACGAAGAGCTTCGCGCCGACCTTGTCCGCGATGGCGCGCAGCCGGGCGAAATCGATGACGCGCGGGTAGGCGGAGGCGCCGGCCAGAATCATCTTCGGCTTGTTCTCGACGGCGAGGCGTTCGACTTCATCGTAGTCGATGAGCTCGGTCTCGCGGTTCACGCCGTACGGGACAATGTTGTAGAGCATGCCGGAGAAGTTCAGCGGGTGGCCGTGGGTCAGGTGGCCGCCGTGATCGAGACTCATGGCCAGCACGGTGTCGCCCGGATTGACGAGCGCCATGTAGACCGCCTGATTCGCGCTCGACCCGGAGTGGGGCTGCACGTTCGCGGCTTCGGCGCCGAAGAGCTTCTTCACGCGCTCGATGGCGAGAGACTCCATTTCGTCGACGAATTCGCAGCCGTTGTAGTAGCGCTTGCCGGGGTAGCCTTCGGCGTATTTGTTGGTCAGCACGGAGCCCTGGGCGGCGCGGACGGCGCAGGAGGCGAAGTTCTCGCTGGCGATGAGTTCGATGCCGTCTGCCTGGCGTTCGGCCTCCCGGTCGATGATTTTCGCGACTTCGGGATCGGCATGGCGCACGGCGGCGATGTCATCGTAGGTCTGCGTTTCGATTTTCGAGAGGCGGCGGATGTGGCGCTCGTCGCCGCTGAACGGCGTGTCGAGCCACGCTTCGACGACCTTCTTCATCGCGTCGAAATCGAGCACGTCGCCGGGCAGGACGAGGACGTTCGAGCAGTTGTGCAGCCGGCTCTTCTTCGCAAGCCCGGCGTCGCCGGCGCACACGGCGCGGACGCCGTGGAAACGGTTGGCGAGAATCCCCATCCCGACGCCGGAACGGCAGATCAGCATGGCGACGTCGGCTTCGCCGCGGGCGACCGCCCGGACCGCCGGGACGCCGAAATCCGGGTAGTCGTCGCCGTCGTCATACGTGAAGGGGCCGCAGTCGAGGACCGTGCAGCCTTTTTCCTCGAGAAACGCGGCGAGTTCCGGTTTCTGCCTGTAACCGCCGTGATCGGTTCCGATCGCGACCCTGAGATTCTTTCCGTACCAGTCGGTGATTTCCATCATGATGTCTGCTCCTTAAAGAAATATAGAATGATGCAATCGATTATGCTTTATCTCCTGAAACCGCGCGGAACAGGGCGTCGAGCGCGGGCTTCATCGCTTCGAAGACCCGGGTGTAATGCCCGACGCTGCCGCCGAACGGGTCCGGCACGTCGCCGTCGGCCAGAAGCCGGATTTTACCGGCTGCGGACGGGGCGATTTCGACCATCGCCTGCCGATGGGATTCGGTCATGGCGACGAGAAGGTCGTATTCGCGGGCGAGCTCCGGCGTGAAACGGGCGGAACGGAAGCCGGAGGAGTCGATGCTGTATTCCGCCATGACCGCGGCGGCCTGCCGGGAGATCGGAGAACCGTCCCAGGCGAAAATTCCGGCCGAACCGGCCTCGAGGTCGTCGCGCCCGGCCTGCCGGCAGAGGGCGTTGAAATAGAGGTCCGCCATCGGGCTGCGGCAGCTGTTGCCGGTGCAAACAAATAAAATCCGCATATCGACCTCCTTGTTCAGAAAGCGGTAATATACACCCATCTCCCCTGTATTGAAAGTCTTTCCACGGGCAATCTTCAAAAAAAGCCCGATGCTCAGGTCAGGCTGATCCGTTCGACACGGCCGGGAGGGGCTCCGAGAAAGCGGGTCGCATGGCGGTGGAACTCTCCCGGCAGGTCGGTCACGAAGCAGCCGAACGAAGGGGTGTTGTCCGGCCGCGCGGCCATTTTTTGCTCCTCGAGGAAGCGCGCGGTATAGGCGGCGCAGGCAGTCGCGCTGTCGAGAATCCTGACTTTGCCGGAGAAATAGTCCGCGAGCGCCGCCGCGAAGAGCGGATAGTGCGTGCAGCCGAGCAGCAGCGCATCGGGCGGATCGTCCCTGAGCCTGCCGAGATAGGTGTCGAACACTTCGCGGGCGATGACGCCGCCGGTGATCCCCTCTTCGGCCAGCGGCACGAGCAGCGGACAGGCGATGCTTTCGACCCGGATCGAGCGGTCGACGGCATGGATGCCCCGCCGGTATGCGTCGCTGTTGATCGTCGCGCGCGTTCCGATGACCGCGACGCGCTCGGCGCCGGAGTCGATGACCGCGCGGACGCCGGAGTCGATCATGCCGAGGATGATTTCATCCGGATAGTCGCGTTTCAGGCTGTCGAGGGCGACCGCCGACACCGTGTTGCAGGCGGCCACGATCAGCTTCACGCCGCGCGACAGCATGAATTCGACGTCCTGGTGCGCGAAGCGGATGATCGAATCGACCGATTTGTCCCCGTACGGCACGCGCGCCGTGTCTCCGAGATAGGCGACCGCTTCGCCCGGAAGCGTGCGGCGCAGCGCGGCCGCGACGGTGAGCCCGCCGAGGCCGGAGTCGAAAATGCCGATGGGCCGGTTGTCGAATGGTTTCATGAACTGTTTCCCCCGTCCGGCTAATATATCGCGTAAAATCCGGCATTGCAAGGGGGAGTCCGCTTGAAAGCGGGCGGAAAGATCGGTATATTGAAAAAGCGGCGAAATTAAAATAAAGCAAGAGCAGGACAAGTAAAAGAAACCGGCTCCGGCATTTGCCGCTATATTATTTCGTATACCGGCCGCTTGAAACGGTGAATCACGGTGAAAATCCGTGGCTGTCGCGCAACCGTAAAAGCCGGACCCCGTGGCGGCCGGTCGAGTGGACAATTGTGCGCGCAACACAAAGGACTGAAAAATGCAAGCTTTCCGCCGGTTCCTCCGTCTCCGAACGTTCACCCTCATCGAGCTCCTCGTCGTCATCGCGATCATCGCGATTCTCGCGTCGATGCTGCTGCCCGCGCTGAACCAGGCGCGCGAGAAGGCCAGGACGACCACCTGCCTCGGCAACCTGCGCCAGATCGGCGCCGCGAACCAGATGTATGCGAACGACAACGACGACATGTTCGTGATCTACTGCAGCAGCGCGACCGCGACGAATGCGAAGAACGCCGATTACTGGCTCGGATATCTCGGCGCGAAGAATTACGACCTGACGAAGAGCAATCTGCTCGGCCGTTATTACGGCGGTTCGCCCCGGGTCATGGTCTGCCCCGGCGTGATGCTGAAGAGCAAGCAGGGCAACAACGGCAGCGGAGACGAGCTGACCGGCGATCTGACCGACCTGGCCGGGGGCGGCGGTTACGGTTACAACGGCAACTGGCTCGGGCAGTATATTCTGGACGGCGTCCGCTACAGTTTCAAGCGGAGCCGCATGAAGCAGACCTCGAACACGGTCGCTTTTGCGGACTGCGCCCGTTCGAAGATGGGCAGCACGATGTACAATCCGGTACGGGTGACCCCGCTTCTGTACTGCAAGATGAAGCCGAATGGCGACGAGTACGAGGCCGAATCGAGCGGGACGACCCACTTCCGCCACGGCAAGATGGCGAATGTCTCCTGGGTCGACGGGCATGCGGGCACGGAGCACCCGGGGTCGATCAACGACGACAACGCCGCGCAGGCGGATCTGGTCGGCTACGTCGGCATGCTGAAGCAGGATCTGTACAATCCGATGCGTGACAAGGATGAACTGGAGTAGACGATGAAAAAGCTTCTGATCATCGCCGCGGTTCTGGCGGTTTGCGCCGGAGTCTGGTTCATCTGCTCGCGGGAAAAAGTGCCGGCCGCGGCCGAAACGCAGGCGGCTCCGGCGGCCGAAGCGGAGAGAGCGGCCGCGTTCGTTTCGGAATTCCGGGCTGTCCTGGCCGCGAACGATCTTGTGAAATTGAAGGCGCTCTGCGACAATCCGAAATCGGGGGACCTTGCGGCACAGCTTGAACTGCTGCGCGGCGCCGAATTGCCGGAGAAGCCGGAACGGGTCGAATTCCGCACCGCCCGCAGCGACAGCTGGTCGCTCTGTTACCCGGTTGACGGCGGCATGATTCAAATTGTGCTGCGCCGGGTGGACGACGGTTCATTCCGTTTCAAGAGCGCATACCGGTGAAGGGAAGGGCGGCCATGATGAAGCAGACGGTACTGCGCGGCATGATGGGGTTCCCCTGCCGGGAGCTGCCGGAGCCGCCCCGGGTGTGGGAGGAGGCGCTGGCGGCCGACACCGCCACGCGGCGGACGCTCTATATCCATATTCCATATTGCCGGAGCCGCTGCCCGTTCTGCCCGTTTTATTTCGGCGGCGCGGGAGAAGAGGAGACGGCGGAGTATGTCCGGCTCCTGCGGCTCGAACTTGAGCGGTGGGGAGAACTTGCCGGGCGTTTTCCGGTCAACGCGGTTTACTTCGGAGGCGGTACGCCGAGCGACCTCGGCGCGGAGTCGCTTGTGTCGCTGCTTGACGCGGTGCGGAAGAATTACCGCCTCGCGGCCGACTGCGAGATCACCGTCGAGGGGCGGATTGACGGTTTTGAACCGGAAAAGGCCAGGCGGCTTGCCGCACACGGCGCGAACCGGCTCTCGATCGGAATCCAGACCTTCGACACGGAACTGCGGCGCAGGCTCGGGCGGGTTTCGGACCGCCGCGCGATTCTCGGGCGGCTCGAAGCGCTGGCGGCGATCAATGAATTTTCGCTGGTCATCGATTTGCTCTACGCCCTGCCGGGGCAGACGGCAGCCCGGTGGGAGGCGGATCTTGCGACGCTGCTTGCCGCGACCCGGGTTTCGGGGCTGGACCTCTACCGGCTTAAAGTTTCGGACACCCTGCCGCTTGCGGCGGCGATCCGCGCCGGAAAACTGCCGCCGGTGCCGGACGATGAAACGGCCTATGCGATGCATCTGGCCGGTGTGGAGGCGATGCGTTCGGCCGGGGCTGTGCGGATTTCTCCGGTCCACTTCGCGTTCGAGGCGCGGGAGCGGAATCTGAATAACACGGTTTCGAGCTCGAAACAGGTCTGTCTGCAGTTCGGCATGAAGGCGGTCGGCCGCCTGGCCGGACGCCGCTTTATGCAGCACAGTGAGTTCCGGTCCTACCGTGAGCTGGTTTCCGCCGGGAGGAAGCCGGTGAAGAGCGCCGGGCTGCTGCCGCCGGACTTCGCGGCCTGCGGCGAATTGGCCGGGCAGATCTACCGCCCGATGCGGATTTTTCCGGGCCGGGTGGCGGCCGCCGCTCCGGCCACGGTCCGGGAACGGGTCGAAACTGCCGTCCGGAGCGGGGCGGAACATTGGGCGGAGCGCGGATTCCTGACGGCGGAGCCGGGGGGAGGATTCGCGTTGACCGAACGGGCGAATTTTTCGCATCGGGAGATGGCGTCGGACTTGATGGAACGAATAGCGGAGGCGTATTCATGAGACGGGTTCTGCTGCTGGCTGCGGCGCTGCTGCCGCTCTGCGGTTTGTTTGCCGAAGTGCTTTCGGAGAGTGCCGGGGCGGTCGTGTTCCGCCAGCCGGACGGAAAGGCGGTGACCCTGCGCAAGAAGCCGGAGCGGGTGGTGGCCTGCTACGCCTCTTTCGTTCAGGTCTGGTACGCGGCCGGAGGAAAGGTGGTCGGCATTCCGCTGGTCCGGAGCCGGGAGGCGCTTCCCGAGGCGGCGCGGAAGCTCCCTGTGGTCGGCGGCCTGACCACTCCGAATCCCGAAAAGGTGCTTGCGCTCAAGCCGGACCTTGTGCTGCTGCTCGACAAGTTCGAGAAGCATCGGGCGGTAAGTGAGGTGCTGAACCGGGCCGGCGTCGAAACGGTGCTGCTCGAGTGCGGCAACTACACCGACTTCTCCGGTCTGCTCGACCTCTTCTGCCGTTTGAACGGGACGACCGTTGCCGCGCACCCGGAGGGGAAGCGGATCACGGACGAGGTCGCCGCCGTCTGCCGTGAAGTTTCCGCCCTGCCGCCGCCTTCCGCCGCGATCGTCTTCGCCGCGACCCACGGGTTCAAGCTCGAGGGCGACGAATCGAATACCGGAACCATGCTGAAGATGCTCGGCGCCGGAAACATCGCTTCCGGCATCCGGGGTGTCCGGGCCGGATTCAGCTTCGAGCGGCTGCTGGTCGAGAATCCGGATGTGATTCTGGTGGTCACCATGGGCGATGCCGAGGCGCTGAAGGAGAAGTTCCGGCGTGAAATCATGTCGCAGGAGGCGTGGAAGGCGTTGAAGGCCGAGAAGGAGAAGCGGGTCCACTTTCTGCCCGCCGACCTGTTTCTGTATCAGCCCGGCACGCGCTATCCGGAGGCGTTCCGTTATCTGGCGAAGCTGCTTTATCCGGGATGGGAGGATAAATGACGCGCGTTTTTTCTTCTCTCCGCACGACTGCCGGCCGCTTTGCGGTGAACTTCGCGCTGCTGGCGCTGCTGGCGCTCGTCATGCTGGTCAGCATGCGCTTCGGTTCGCTGAAACTGACTTTCGCGGAGATCGTCGGGACGCTCTGGAACCGGCCGGACGGAATCAACGGCCAGATCATCTTCAATATCCGGCTGCCGCGCATCCTGCTCGGCGCGCTGGTCGGCGGCAGCCTTGCCGCGGCCGGCACGATTCTGCAGGGGGTCATGCGCAATCCGCTCGCGTCGCCCGGGATCATCGGCGTTTCGGCCGGCGGCGGACTCGGCGGTATTCTGGTCATGCTCGTGCTGCCGCAGTTCGGTTATCTGCTGGTTCCCGCCGCGTTCGGCGGGGCGCTGGTCACGGCGGTACTCGTCTATCTGCTGGCCTGGAAGCGCGGCGTGAACCCGGTGCGGCTGATTCTGGCCGGCGTGGCGGTATCGGCCATGCTCGGCGCGTTCAGCAGCACGATCCTGATTCTGAACGCCGAGAAGGCGGGCGGCGTGCTCGATTTCACGATCGGTTCGCTTTCGGCCCGGAGCTGGCCGCAGATCGAACAGGTCGCGCCGTATATGGCGGCCGGTTTCGCCGTCGCGCTGATGCTCGGGCAGAAACTCAATATCCTGACCCTCGGCGATGAGGTTGCGACCGGGCTCGGCATGCGGGTCGAGCGGACACGCTTCCTCCTGCTCGCCGTCGCGGCGCTGCTGGCGGCGTCGGCAGTCAGCGTGGCCGGACTGCTCGGCTTCGTCGGGCTCATCGCTCCGCACATCGTCCGGATCGTGATCGGCTCCGACAACCGGTTCCTGATTCCGGCCTCGGCGCTGTTCGGCGGAATCATGGTGGTCGGCTGCGACACGGTCGGCCGCATGGCGATGGACCCTTCCGAACTGCCGGTCGGCGTCATCATGTCGCTGCTCGGGCCGCCCTTCTTTCTCTGGCTGTTGAGGAGGCACAGCTATGAAGCTTGATGTGAAATCCGTTTCAGCCGGCTACGGCGGCAAGCTCGTGCTCGACGGCGTCGACCTGACCGTCCCGGAGGGCGGCATCCTGACGCTGGTCGGCGCGAACGGCAGCGGCAAATCGACGCTGCTGAAGGTCATCGGCCGGCTGCTCGAACCGCGCGCCGGGGAGATCGTGCTGGACGGCAGGGCGATCCGCTCCTACGGCACAACCGAGCTGGCCCGGAAGATGGCGATCCTGCCTCAGCTGCACCATGCTGCGGGGGAGATCACGGTGGGCGAACTGGTCGGTTACGGCCGTTTTCCGCACCGGCGCGGCTTCGGGCAGCTGAGTGCGGATGACCGCGCGGTGGTCGACGAGACGCTGAAGCTGACCCGGCTCGAGCCGTTCCGCAACCGTCCGGTCGGCACGCTGTCGGGCGGAGAGCGCCAGCGGGCGTGGATCGCCATGACGCTTGCGCAGCAGCCTCGGTTCCTGCTGCTCGACGAGCCGACGACGTTTCTCGACGTGCGCTGTCAGTTCGACATCATCGAACTGGTCTGCGACCTGAACCGGCGGCTCGGCATTACGGTGCTGATGGTGCTGCACGACCTGAATCTCGCGGCGCGCTGTTCGGATATTCTGGTTACGCTGAAGGAGCGGAAGATCCGTCACATCGGAACTCCGGCGGAGATCCTGCGGCCGGAAATCCTGCGGGATATTTTCGGCATCGAAGCGGAAATCAGCACCGGAACGGACGGCATCCCCTACTGCATTCCGACCGGAAGCGTAAAGGAGGATCAAAGATGAAATGCCTGGTGGTTTACACGAGCCGGAGCGGCAATACGGAAAAGCTCGCCCGGGCGATTGCGGCGGCGCTGGGGCCGGAGTGCGTTCTTGCGGCGGCCGCCGATGCGCCGCCGCCGGAGAATTTCGATTTCATCGCGCTCGGGTTCGGCGTGTACGGCGGCTGGCCGGACGGCGATCTGCGCAGCTATATGAAACGCTGCCGCCGGAAGAACGTCGGCCTTTTCATGACGCTCGGCGCATGGCCCGATTCGGAACACGCCTTCCTCTGCATGGGGCGCGCCGAGGGACTGCTGGAAAACTGCACGACGCGGGTGAAATTCATCTGCCAGGGCGGTTACACGCCCGAACACCTCGCGCGGATGAAGAGCCGCCCGGCCGATTCCCCTCACGCCTGGGACGCCGGGCGCGAGGCGCGCGTCGCCGAAGCGATGAAGCATCCGGACGAAACGGATCTCCGCATCGCCGCCGACCGTTTCCGGGCCGCCGCGGAGAAGCTGCGGAACGCGCCGCCGCGCCCGGCGAAGCCGCCGAAGCGGGCGCAGGTGCTCGCCGTGTTCGGCAGCACCGTGCCGGGGGCCGAAGCCTCCTATCGCGCGATCGAAGACGCGATGCGCGAACGGCACCCGGAGCTGCCGCTCTTCCGGGCCTGCACCTCGTACGCGGTCCGTTCGAAGTGCGCCGCCGCCGCGCCGTCGCTGTCGGGCGTATTGATGCGCCTGGTGCGCGAAGGGTATGCGGCCGCGAATCTCGTCGTCGGCTTTTTGTCGGCGGGGGAGGAATATCACAAGGTCCGGAGCGAGGCTGCGGCGTTCGGCCCGCAATTGGAGCTCTGCGTCACACGGCCGCCGCTGTCGGACCGGGCCGGACTGCGGCGCTTTCTCGGTGCGGTGCTCGCGGGGCTGCCGGAGCGCGCGCCGGACGAATGTGTGCTCTTCATGGGCCACGGCCACGCCGGCGGCCGTTCGGATTTTCAGTACATGGCGGCCGCGTCGGAACTTGCCGGGCTCGACCCGGCGCTGCATCTGGCCTGCGTCGAGGGGGAGCCCTCCTTCGACCCGGTGCTGCCGGAACTCCGGGGGAAACGGGTCCGCCTGGTCCCGTTCATGCTCGTCGCGGGCGACCATGCGCTGAACGATATGGCGGGCGACGGGCCGGAGTCGTGGAAAAGCCGCCTCGAAGCGGCCGGATATGAAACGGAATGCGTTCTGCACGGTCTCGGGGAGAATCCGGCCGTCGCGCGCTACTTTGCGGAGCTGGTATGAAAAAAGGAATGTTTTACGGTGTCGGGCTCGGTCCCGGCGACCCGGAGCTCGTCACTTTGAAGGCGCTCCGCGTGCTGCAGGGGGTCGGCCGGATTTACGCCGTCGCCTCGCGCCAGTCGGACAGGAGCGTCTCGGGGGCGGTCATCGCGGCGCTGCCCGGCATCACGGCGGAGCTCGTCGAGCTTGAATTCACGATGTCCACCGACTGGGGCGAACGGCTTGCCCGGATCGACGCGCATGCGTCCGCGATCCATGCCGAACTCGCATGCGGCGCCGACTGCGCCTTCGTCTCGATCGGAGACCCGATGACTTACAGCACCTGCTCCTATCTGCTGCGGAGCCTCCGCCGGCTCGACCCCGGCCTCGCGTTCGAAATCGTGCCCGGCGTGAACTCCTGGAGCGCGCTCGCCGCAAAGTGCGGTGAACCGCTCTGCGAGGATCGCGAAATCCTGCGCATCGTGCCGAGCTACTCGATCGCGGAGGGAGAAGCGCCGGAACTGCCGGAGTGCAGCACGACCGTGCTGCTCAAGACCTACCGGACGCGGAACCGGCTGCTCGAAGCATTGCCGCCGGAGGCCCGGGTGCTCTACGGAGCGAACCTCGGGCTGGACAACGAAACGTACAGCTCCCGGCGGGATGAGATCGACGCTCTGCCGGAGGCGTATCTGTCGATGCTCGCGGTAAAGAAGTGAAGAAGCGCGCCGGCATCATCCTCTCAGTTGCTGCGACGGCGGGCGCCGTGGCATGCACGCCGCCGGCAGAGCTGCCGCGCGCGTTCCTGTCGCTGGGCGGCATCATTGCGATGGTGCTGGCGATCTGCGTTGCGGCCGGGGTGCTTGAATACCGCTGCTGGCTGCACCGGATTGCGGTGCTGGTCCGGCCGCTCATGCGTTTTTCGCGGCTGCCGGAGCCGTGCGCGCTCGCCTTCGTCGCCTCCTTCGCCTCCGGCAACGTCGCGGCGCTGATGCTGGCCGACAGCCGGAAGGAAGGGGCCATCGACCGCCGGGAAATGATTCTCGGGGCGCTCTGCAACTCGGTTCCGTCGGCTTTCATGTTCACCTGCTATCTGGCGCTTCCGGTCATCGGCATTCTCGGGCGGGCCGGAGTGCTTTACTTTGCGGTATCGTTCGCGATCATGGCGGCGGCGCTGTCGGTTTTTCTCGTCCTCTCCCGCCGGCTGGCGCGCGGGAGGGTGCCCGCGGGAGGCGTCGCGGCTGCCGCTCCGCCGCTCGCGTGGAGCGAGGTCCGGCGCAAGGTGCGGCGCCGGGCCTGGAGCTTTCTCGTCCGGCTGCTGCTGCTGACCGTGCCGTTCTACCTGTGGACCTCGTGTGCGATCCGGCACGGCTGGCTGAATTTCACGGCGCCGAAAAACTTCGAGGCGTTCCTGTCGCCCGCCGCGCTGACCGTGATCGGTTCGCGCGTCGGCGGGCTGCTCGCCTCGTCCGGCACCGCTGCTGAATTGCTGAAACAACAGCAAATTACCGTAATTCAGCTTGTAATTGCGCTTCTGGTCGGCAATATTTTAAACGGGTTTACGCGCCTGGTCCGCCGCGGTCTGCCGGTTTCGATGGGAATCTATCCGCGCTGTGACGGCGCGGTGATCGCGGTGGCCGGCGTCGGCACGCGGATGGTGCTGACTGCGGCGGCGGTCGTGATTTTATGGAGATTGCAGTGATGATCGAACATGGCGGAAACCTTGCGAAACTGGCGGAACTGGCCGGGTGCGAACCCGGGGAAATTCTCGACTTCAGCGTGAATTTGAATCCGCTCGGGCCTCCGCCCGGCGTTTTCGAACCCTGCTTCCGCAGCTTCGACCGGCTCGGGGAATATCCGGAGCCGTATGCGGAGTCGCTGGTTGCGATGCTGGCGGAGCGGTGGCGCCTCCCCGCGGCGCGCATCGTCGCCGGGAACGGGTCGAACCTGCTTTTGAACCTGCTGCCGCCGCTCACCGGCGCGAAGCGGGCGCTGATTGTGACGCCGGGGTATCTCGGGTATGCGGAGGCGTGCCGGAACGGCGGTCTGCCGGTTGTCGAATTCCGGCTGCGGGAGGAGGAGGACTTCATCCTCGATCCGGCGCGGCTCGGCGACGCGGTCGAGCCGGGAGATCTGGTCATTCTCGGCAACCCGGACAATCCGACCGGTTATGCGCTGCCGCGCGCGGAACTCGAGCCGTTCGTCGCGGCTCATCCCGGAGCGCTGTTTCTCATCGACGAGGCGTTCATCGAATTTTACGGCGAGGCGGAGTCGCTGGCGGGCGTCATGCTGCCGAATCTGGTCGTCAGCCGTTCGTTCACGAAAATCTACGCCGTTCCGGGGCTCCGCATGGGGGCGATGAGCGGGCCGGAGGAGCTGATGGCTCGTCTCCGGGCGCGGCAGGGGGAGTGGGTGCTCTCCGCGCCCGCCGTCGAAACGGCGAAGTTCCTGCTGGCGCTGCCCGGCGGATTTCCGGAAGAAACCCGCCGGGAGACGGAGCGGTTGCGCGGCGAACTGGCCGCCGGGCTGGACGGCCTGCCCGGTTTCAAAACTTATCCGTCCTGCGCGAACTATCTGCTGTTCCGGGCGCCCTGCGCCGATCTGCCGGAACGGCTGCTGGCGGAGCACCGCATCGCGCTGCGGAGCTGCGCCGCCTATCCGGGGCTCGGGCCGGAGTTCTGCCGCGTTGCGGTGCGCCCCGCGGAGGAGCGTGAACGGCTGCTGGCGGCCCTGCGGGGGAAGGGGCCGTACCTGCCGAAGAAGCGGAAGACGCCGGCCCTCATGCTGCAGGGAACCTGCTCGAATGCCGGGAAAAGCGTGCTTGCGGCGGCCTTCTGCCGGATTCTGCTTGAAGACGGTTTTTCTGTCGCTCCGTTCAAGGCGCAGAATATGGCGCTCAACTCGTATGTGACGCCGGACGGGGGAGAGATCGGCCGTGCGCAGGCCGTGCAGGCCGAGGCGTGTCGCCTCGACCCCGATGTGCGGATGAATCCGATCCTGCTCAAGCCGGACAGCGATCTCGGCAGCCAGGTCGTCCTGAACGGCCGCGCGATCGGCAACTTCAAGGTGCGCGAATATTTCCAGCGCAAGCCGGAGCTCTGGGGCGAGGTCGCAAAGGCCTACGATTCGCTCGCCTCCGAACATGACGTGATCGTGCTCGAGGGAGCGGGCAGCCCCGGTGAAATCAACCTCAAAAGCGGCGACCTGGTGAATATGCGCATGGCGCGCCATGCCGGCGCGCGGGTCCTGCTGGCCGGGGATATCGACCGCGGCGGGGTCTACGCTTCGTTCGTCGGCACCTACGCGACGCTTGAGCCGTGGGAGCGCGCGCTGCTCTCCGGCTTTCTGGTCAACAAATTCCGCGGCGACCCGACGCTGCTGGCCGATGCGCATGCATATGTCGAGCGCATGACCGGCCGGCCGGTGCGCGGCGTGATCGACTACCAGCGGGACCTCGGGCTGCCGGAGGAGGATTCGGTCAGCTTCTCGTTCGTCCGCCCGGCGGAGAAGGAGGCGAAGACGCTTGACATCGTGCTGATCCGGCTCGGGTACATCGCGAACTTCACGGATTTCACGCCGTTCGAGATCGAGCCGGATGTGACGCTGCGCAAGGTTTCGTCGCCGGCCGATTTCGGCGCGCCGGATGCAGTGATCCTGCCCGGCAGCAAGAGCGTCGCGGCCGACCTCGCGCGGTTGCGGGAGAGCGGGCTTGCCGCGAAGGTGGCCGAAGCGGCGGAGAGCGGCGTTGCGGTCGCCGGCATCTGCGGCGGGCTCCAGCTGCTCGGAGAGCGTTTGCTTGACCCGGACGGGATCGAATCCGCCGAGCGCGAGGTGCGGTGCCTCGGCCTTCTGCCGCTCGAGACAGTCATGCGCCGAAGGAAGACCCTGCGGAGGACGCGCGGATTCCGGCCGGACGGCACGGAAATTTCAGGTTACGAAATTCATCACGGCGAAACGGTGCCGACCGGGCCCGGACTCGGAATCATGCGCGATACGGAGGGGCGCATGATCGGTTTCGAACGCGGCGGCCTCTTTGCGAGTTATCTGCACGGCATTTTCGATGACGACCGTTTCCGGCGGCTCTGGCTCGACGGCCTGCGGCGGAAGAAGGGATGGGCGCCGAAGGGAGGCGTTACGGCCTCGTACGGCGTGGAGGAGGCTTTGAACCGGCTGGCGGCGCATGTCCGCAGCCGTGTCGATATCGACGGATTGTACAGAGAGTTGGGGGTGCGCTGAATGCTGAAGGAAGAGGACAGGACGAAGGGGCTGCTGCTGAACCTGACCGGCGACGGAAAGGGAAAGAGTTCGAGCGCCTTCGGGATCGCGGTTCGTGCGCTCGGCTGGGAGTGGCGCGTGGCCGTGCTGCAGTTCATCAAGGGGGGACGGCCGACCGGGGAACGCAACTTTTTCCGGAAATATGTTCCGGGGATGATGTTCGAGAGCTGCGGGCTCGGGCTCACGAAGGGGCCCGGCGACCACGCTTCCGCCGCCGCAGCCGGCTGGGAGCGGGCGAAGGAGCTGCTGCGCGGCTTCGACGGCGAACTTCTGATTCTCGACGAATTGAATATCGCAGTCCGCCACGGTTATCTCGATGCGGCGGAGGTCGCGGCCGCCCTGTCCGGACGGCGGGCCGGGCTCAATGTGATCGTGACCGGGCGCGGTGCCGCGCCGGAACTGCTGGAGATTGCGGACCTCGTATCCGAAATCCGTGCGGTCAGGCATCCGTTCCTGAACGGGGAACCCGCCAGAAAGGGGCTGGACTACTGATGAATCCTTTTGACTCCATCGTCTGGGACCGCGACGGCGGCGCGATCGAAAGCGAGAGTTTCCGCCGCATCGATGCGGAAGCCGATCCGCGCATGCGCGGCCGTTTTTCCGACGCCGAGTGGCGCGTCGCCCGGCGGCTGGTCCACACGACGGCCGATTTTTCGATCCTGCCGGAGCTCGAATTTTCCGGCGGGGCGGTGGAGGCGGGCCTCGCCGCGCTGCGGCGCGGAGCCCGGATCTACTCCGATTCGAACATGATCAAATCCGGACTCTCGATTCCGAAGCTGAAGCGTTTTTTCCCGGGGTACGAGCGTGAATCGATCCTCTGCCCGGTGGCCGATCCGGAGGTCCGGGAATACGCTGCCGCGCGCGGCATCACCCGCGCGCTCGCGGCGGTCGAACTGCATGCGCCGGAGCTGGAGGGCGCGGTTTTCCTTTGCGGCAACGCGCCGCTGGCGCTGGCCGGCGTGGTCCGGCTCGCGGTCGAACGCGGCGTCGTTCCGGCGCTGATCGTCGGCATGCCGGTCGGCTTTGTGAATGTGGTCGAGTCGAAAAAACTGCTCGATCTGGTCGATATCCCGTTTGTGCGGATCAACGGCCGTCGCGGGGGCAGTCCGCTCGCCGTTGCGGCGCTGCACGGCATGATGGAGGGAGAGCTGCAATGAAGACGGCCGGGGAACTGCGGTCGGGTTTCACGACCGGGAGCGCGATGACGGCGGCGGCCGTCGCCGCCTATCTCGATCTCCGCGACCGGGTCGCGATTCTGCTGCCGGGCGGCGGAACGCTCGACATTCCGATCGCGCGGCGGTGGCCGGACGGCGCCGCGGTCGTCAAGGACGGCGGCGACGACCCGGATGTGACCAGCGGCTGCGAAGTCGCGGTGACGCTTTGTCCGTTCGACGGACCGGAGACGGAGGCCGACCATGTCGAACCGTGCGGCGGCGGAACGCTCGTCGTCCGCGGCGCCGCCGGGGTCGGCCGGGTGACCCGGCCCGGCCTGGCGTTGCCGGTCGGCAAAAGCTCGATCAACGCCGGGCCGCGCCGCATGCTGGCCGAGAACATGGCGCATGCCGGTTTCGGCCGCCGCGAAGGCGAGCGGCTGCTCCTCTCCGTATCGGTCACGGGCGGGGAGGAGATCGCCCGGAAGACCCTGAATCCGTCGCTCGGCATCGAGGGCGGAATTTCGATTCTCGGGCACAGCGGGATCGTCCGCCCGTTCTCGAATGCGGCCTATGCCAGAACGATCGTGCTGCAGCTGCGGAGCATCGCCGCCAACGGCGGCCGCATGGCAGCGCTGACGACCGGCAACCGGACGACCGGGGCGGTCCGGCGCGACTACCCGGAGCTCGTGCCGGAGGGGATCGTGCCGATTGCGGATTTCATCCGCATCGCGGTCCGTGCGGCGGCCGCGGCGAAACTCGAGACGCTGGTGGTCGGCTGCATGGCGGGCAAGCTGTTCAAATATGCGTGCGGGCTCTGGAACACGCACGCGCACCGGAACCGGCTCATGTTGTCGCAGCTGCGCGATTTCGGCATCGGGCTCGACGGCCTGCCGCTGGAGGAGATGGAGACGATGGGGGAACTCGCCTCGCGCCTGACGCCGGAGCGTTACCGCGAAATTCTCGATGCGGTCTACGAACGGGCCCGGCAGGTCCTGCAGGAGTGGGCCGGCGACACCCGGATTGTGCTCGCGCTCTACGACAGCGAAGGGAGGCGGCTTCGATGAATCCGGTATATGTGATCGGCTGCTGCGGCTCCGGTTTCTCCGAAGAGGCGCGGGAGATTCTGCGCGGTGCGGAGCTGGTGTTCGGCGGGAAACGGCTGCTTGCGGCCGCCGCGCCGCTTCTTCCGGAGAAGGCCGAATGCGTTGAACTCGGCGCCGGCCTGGTCGATGCGCTTGAACGGGGACTGGCGGCGCGCGGCCGCCGCCGGACGGCGGTTCTCGCCTCGGGCGACCCGCTCTGCTGCGGCATCGGCGGCACGCTGCGGCGGATTGCGCCGGGAGCGGAACTTCGTTTTCTGCCGTCTCCGACGGCGTTTCAGCTTTTCTTTGCGCGGCTCGGGGAGCCGTGGGAGCGGGCCCGGTTCTTTTCGCTGCACGGCGATGCGGCTTCGCTGCCGTTCCGCGCGCTGCTGCGTTCGCCGCTGGCCGTGGTGTACGGCGATGCGAAGCGGAGCGCCCGCGCGATTGCGGCGGAGCTTGTTGAACGTTTTCCCGCCGCCGCCGGCCGGCGCGCCGCGGCCGGCTGCAATCTCGGGCTCGACGGTGAATATATCGCTGCCGGGACGCTTGAAAGCGTGGCGGCCGACGCCGCGGCGGAGTGTTCGCTTTCGATGCTTGCGCTGCTGCCGGACCGGACTGCCCCGGTTCCGGAGCTGCCGCTTGGGCTGCCGGACGGCACATACCGGCATTCGAAGAATATGATCACCCACCCGGAGGTGCGTGCGATCGTGCTGGCCAAGCTGCGGCCCGTCCCGGGGGTGCTCTGGGATCTCGGCGCCGGGAGCGGTTCGGTCGGGCTTGAAGCGGCCGGGCTCTGTCCGGAGCTTGAGGTCCACGCCGTCGAGCGGAATCCGGAACGGCTGGCGGAACTCGAAGCCAATTTCAGGCACGAGGGATTGCGGAATCTCCATGCCCATGCCGGAAGCGCGCCCGACCGGATTCCGGAGCTGCCGGAACCGGACCGGGTCTTCGTCGGCGGCGGCGGCCGGGAGCTGCCGGAGATTCTTGCCGCCGCTTTCGCCCGGCTGCGTCCGGGCGGCGTGCTCGTCGCCACGGCCGTGCTGGCCGAGAGTGCTGCGGCGCTGGTGAATGCGCTCGCCCCGTATCGGTGCGAGCTTCTGACCGTCAACATCAGCCGCGGGGAACCCCTCGGCGGCCAGACACTGCTGCGGGCGGAGAACCCGATCACGATCGCGGTCTACCGCAAGCCGGAGAAGGAAACAAGGTTGTCATGAACGGAAAAATCACATTTGTCGGGGCCGGTCCCGGCGCGGTCGACCTGATTACGCTGCGCGGCGCCGCCGCGCTCGACGAGGCGGAGCTGGTCGTCTACGCCGGTTCACTGGTCAATGAGAAACTGCTTGAACGCGCCGCGAAGGCCGAGCTGGTCAACAGTGCGAAGCTCTCTCTGCCGGAGGTCATCGAGATCATGGCGGCGGCCTGCCGGGCCGGGAAGCGGGTCGTGCGGCTGCATACCGGGGACCCGGCGATCTACGGCGCGGTCTCCGAGCAGTTCCGCGAGCTCGACAGGCTCGGCATCCCGTACGAAGTCGTTCCGGGGGTTTCGAGCGCGTTTGCGGCGGCGGCCGAGCTGAAGGTCGAGCTGACCATGCCGGAGCTTTCGCAGAGCGTGATCCTGACCCGCATGGCCGGGCGTACTCCGGTGCCGGAAAAAGAGGCCCTCGAACGCCTCGCGGAACATGGCGCGACGCTCTGCATCTACCTGAGCGCCGGAGATCTGGACGGGCTGGTCGAAAAGCTCGCTTCCGCCGGGCTGCCGCCGGAGACTCCGGCGGCTGTCGTCTACCGCGCGAGCTGGCCGAACCAGAAGATCGTGCGCGGCACGCTGAACGATATCGCAGGCCGGGTCCGGGAGGCCGGCATCAAGCGCCAGGCGATGATCGTGGTCGGCCGTGTGCTCGGCCGCGACGGCGCGCTGTCGAAGCTCTATGACGAGAGCTTTTCGACCGGATTCCGCGCGGCACGGAAGAGCGACGGTTTTCGCGGCCGCACCGCGATTTTCGCGCTGACCGCCGCCGCCGCGCACAAAGCGGCCGAGATCGCGGCCGGGCTGGACGAGGCGATGGTGATCCTGCCCGAAAAGCATGCCGGCGCGGTCCATGCCGCGCGGCTGGTCACCTACCCGGAGGGGGATTTCGCCGGCGCGCTCGGCCGGGCGTGGAATGAGTACGACGGCCTGGTCATGGTCATGGCCGCCGGAATCGTCGTCCGCCATATCGGGACGCTCTGCCGGAGCAAGAGTTCGGACCCGGCCGTGGTGGTCTGCGACGAGGCCGGGAACTACGCGGTCAGCTTGCTTTCGGGGCACCTCGGCGGCGCGAACCGGCTTGCGGCCGACGTGGCGCGCATCACAGGCGGCCGGCCGGTCGTCACGACGGCGACCGACGTGCAGGGGGTCATGGCGTTCGACGAGCTCGCCGCGCGGCGCGGCTACCGTATCGTGACGCCGGGAACGCTGAAGCGGGCCGCTTCGGCGCTGCTCGACGGTGTTCCGCTCGAGCTTGAGATGCCGGGCGCGCTCTACGAGGAGTTCTACGCCGGGAATCCGCGTTTTCATCTCGCGGCCGATACGCCGGACATCACGGTGAAGCTGCCGGGAGGCGGCGTGTTCCGCATGGTCCGGCGGAGGTATGCGCTCGGCGTCGGCTGCCGCCGGAATGTTCCGGCGGAGCGGATCGAAGCGGCCGTTTCGGCTCTTCTGGCCCGCTATGGCATCGACTGGGAGCAGCTCGTTTCGATCGGCACGGCGGAGCTGAAGCGGGAGGAAGCCGGGCTGCTCGCCTTTGCGGCGGAGCATGGCCGGGAGCTCCGGTTCTTCGGTGCGGATGAGTTGAATGCGGTCGAGGTTCCGAACCCGTCCCGCATGGCGGAGGAGCATGTCGGCATCCGGTCGGTTTCCGAAGCGGCGGCGCTGCTGGCCGCCGGGCCGGGTGCGGTTCTGGTGGCGGAAAAGGCCGCGGCGGAGTGTGTGACCGCGGCGATTGCGGAGGTGAAGGCGGATGAGTAAAGTATTTGCGGTCGGCATCGGGCCCGGCAGCCCGGAGCTGCTGACTTTTCAGGCCCGGCGGGTGCTCGAACAGTGTACGGCGGTGGCCGGTTACCGGCTCTACCTCGATCAGATCCGGGAGCTGCTCGACGGGAAGAGGCTGATTCCGGGGGCGATGCGGCAGGAGATCGCGCGCTGCCGCGAGGCGCTCGAAGCCGCGCTGGCCGGAGAGACGGTCGCGGTGGTCTCCTCCGGCGACGCCGGGGTCTACGGCATGGCCGGACTGCTGCTCGAACTGACCGAACTCGAACGCTATCGTTCCGTCGAGATCGAGGTGGTCCCCGGCATCACGGCGGCGCTGGCGGCGGCGGCGCTGATCGGGGCGCCGTTCATGAACGACTTCGCGGTGTTGAGCTTGTCGGATCTCATGACGCCGAAAGAGCTGATTCAAAAGCGGCTCTATGCGGTCGCCTCCTGCGATATGCCGGCGGCGCTCTACAACCCGCGCAGCACCAGGCGCCATGAACTCCTCGAAGAGGCGGTCTCCGTTTTCCGCGACGCCGGCGGGGATCTGCCCTGCGCGCTGATTCATGACGCCTGCCGCGATAAGCAGCGAATCGAGCTGACCACGCTCGGAACGTTTCCGTTTGAACATGTCTGGATGACCACGATCGTCATCATCGGCAACTCCGCAACCATCGTCCGGGACGGCCGTTTCTACTGCCGCCGCGGTTACCGGGAGAAACATGAGTTCGAAGCGTAGCATGTCGCGTTTCCTGATCGCGGGGACCAATTCCGGCAGCGGAAAAACCACGCTGACGCTCGGTATCCTGCGTGCGTTCGGCGCGCGCGGCCTTACGGTTGCGCCGTTCAAATGCGGGCCGGATTACATCGACCCGCTGTTTCACCGGCAGGCTGCGAAACGGACCTCGGTCAATCTCGACGGATTCCTGGCCGGTGCGGAAGGGGTCCGCAGCAGCTTCGCACGTCATGCGGCCGGTGCGGATGCCGCCGTGGTCGAGGGGGTCATGGGGCTCTTCGACGGGAATGCGGCGGCCGCGCTCGAAGGCAGCAGCGCGGAGATCGCCGCGCTGCTCGAACTGCCGGTCATCCTCGTCGTCAACGCGCGCGGCATGGCCGGGTCGATTGCGCCGCTTGTACGCGGTTTTGCCGGATGGCATCCGGCCGTCCGGATCGCGGGGGTGATCGCGAACAACGTCGGCTCCGCGCGGCATACGGAACTGCTGCGCGGTTCGCTCGCGGCGGCCGGGCTGCCGCCGTTGCTCGGCGGCGTGCCGCGCGACGAACGGCTGACTTTGCCGGAGCGCCACCTCGGCCTCGCCACCGGTACGCTCGAAGCGTCATGGCTCGACCTGCTCGGCGATACGGTCGGGGGAGCCGTCGACCTTGACCGGCTTCTTGAGCTGACCCGCGAACCGCTGCCGGAGTCCGGGCCGTGCCGGCGCGAACCGCTGCCGGAGTCCGGGCCGTGCCGGCGCGAACCGCTGCCGGAGCCGGAGCTGCGCCTCGGCGTGGCCTGCGACGAAGCTTTCAATTTCCACTATCGCGAGAACTTCGATCTTCTGCTGCAGCTCGGCGTCGAGCCGGTCGGCTTTTCGCCGCTGCGCCAGCCGGAGCTGCCCGGCGACCTCGACGGACTCTGGTTCGGCGGCGGTTTCCCGGAGCTCTATGCGCAGGAGCTTGCGGCGAATGCGGCCATGCTCGATTCGATCCGGAGTTTCGCCGCGTCAGGCCGTCCGGTCTACGGCGAATGCGGCGGCTACCTCTATTTGCTCGAGGCGCTGACCGGTTTTGACGGTGTCCGTCATCCGCTGCTCGGTCTGCTGCCGGGCGAGGCGGTCATGCGCGACAGGCTCGCTTCGCTCGGTTACCGCGAGGTCGAAACCGTTTCCGATACCGTGTTCGGTCCGGCCGGGACCCGGCTGCGCGGCCACGAGTTCCACTATTCGGCGCTGGTGGCGGAGCCGGGCGGGAAACCGTTGTTTGCCGCGAAGGATCTGCGCGGGAACGTGCGTCCGGCAGGTTCGGCGCGCGGAAACGTCTGCGGCAGCTATATCCATCTGTATTTCGGGTCGAACCCGGCCGCCGCGGCGGCGTTTGCGGAGGGCATGAGGCGATGACGATGCTGTTTGCCGTGATTGTGCTCGCGTTTGTGCTTGATGCGCTGCTGGGAGATCCGCACGGGCGGTTTCACCCGGTTGCATTGTTCGGTTCCGCCGCCGCAGAGGTCGAGCGTTTCTGCCGGGCTTCGGCCGGGGACGGCGTCGGTTCCGGTCTGATCGGCTGGCTGCTGATGACCGGCAGCACGGCGGCGGGCGCCTGGGCGCTCGTGCGATTGCTGCTGGCGGTTCATCCGTGTGCGGGGCTGTTTGCCGCCGCCGGAATCGTCTATCTGACCATCGCGCTCCGCAGCCTCGTTTCGCATGCCGAAGCGATCCGCCGCCCGCTTTTGCGCGGAGAGCCGGCTGCGGCGCGCCGGGCGCTCTCGATGATCGTGAGCCGCGACACCGCGGCGCTCGGGGAGTCGGAGATCGTGCGCGGCGGCATCGAGAGCCTCGGAGAAAACCTGATCGACGCGGTGAACAGCGCGGTATTCTTCGCCGTGCTGGGCTTTCTCTTCGGCGGCCTCCCCGGTGCGGCTGCGGGCGCCGTGTTCCTGCGGGCGGCCAATACGCTCGACGCCTGCTGGGGATATCGAAACGCGCGTTATCTGCATTTCGGCCGGATTGCGGCGCGGGCGGACGACGTGCTGCATTTCGTTCCGGCCCGGCTGACGCTGTTTGCCGTTGCTCTGGGCGCGCTGTTCTGCGGCATGCGTTCCGGCGCGGCGCTCCGGGATGGAATCCGCCACCGGAACGACCACCCGAGCCCGAATTCGTGCTGGGGCATGGCCGCGTTCGCCGGGGCGCTCGGCGTCCGGCTCGGCGGCCCGACCGTCTACGGCGGGGAGGCGGAGGCGTATCCGTACTGGGGAAACGGGCGGGCGGTGCTGAGGCCGAATGATCTGCTTCGGGCGGAACGGCTTGCCGTCGTATCCGCTCTGGTGTTTGCGGCAATTGTCACGGGAGTCGGAGCCTTATGTCTGCAATGAAAATTCTGCTGATCCGGCACGGCGAAGTCGGGGATGCGTACCGGGGGCGGTTCATCGGCATTACCGATCCGCCTCTTTCGGAGTCGGGGCGCGCCGGCTGCCTGGCGCTGCGGGAACGGGTGGCGGCCCTGTCGCCCGCAAGATTTTTCGCAAGTCCGCTGCGGCGCGCGGCCGAGACGCTGGAGCTGGTGATGCCTTCCGGCGCGGAGGCGCGGTTCGACCGCCGCCTCGCCGAGATCGATTTCGGCGAGTGGGAGAATCTGCCGTTCGACGATATTTCACGGAAAGCGTCGCCGGAGGAGCTGCGCATCTGGGCCGAGGAGCCTGAAAAGATGGTGTTTCCGCGCGGCGAGTCGTTCGCAGCGTTTGCCGCGCGGGTCGATGCGTTCGGGCGCGAACTTCTGGCCGATCCGTCCCCGGCCGTCGCGGTCGTGACTCACGGCGGCGTGCTGATGCGGCTGATCTCGGTCTGGAAGAATCTGCCGGTTTCGCGCCAGCACGAGGTGCTGCCGCCGCGCGGATCGCTCACGGTGTTTGAATTTGAAAATGGAGAGCTGCATCATGTCGAATAGAATTGTCCTGGTCACCGGCGGCGCCCGCAGCGGAAAGAGCCGCTTTTCGGAGGGGCTGGTGCTGCAGTCGGAAGGGAATCCGTTTTACATCGCCACCTGCCCGGTCCTCGACGACGAGACGGCCGACCGGGTCCGCCGCCACCGCCTTCGCCGCGAAGCTGCGAACTGGACCACGATTGAAGAGGAGCGCAATCTCGTCGGAGCGGTCCGCCTCGCGGCGGCGGAGGATGCCGGAGCCGTGCTGATCGACTGCCTGACGCTCTGGATCAACAACCTTCTGTTCGAAGACCCGGGACTCTCCGAGGACGGCATGGCGCGGAAGGCGGAAGAGCTTGTCGCCGCGCTGCGTGAGGGGCCGCCGGTCTGTGTTCTCGTCATCAACGAAGTCGGGCTCGGCATCGTGCCGGAGTCGCCGCTCAGCCGTCGTTTCCGCGATCTTTCGGGGAGGTGTGCGCAGATTGTCGCCGCCGCCGCCGATGAAGTTTATTTTACCGTGGCCGGTATTGCAAAAAGGATCAAATGACATGAAACTGCTCGAAGAAACCCTGGCCGGAATCGAACCGGCGGACAGTGCGTGCCGCGAGGAAGCGCGGCGCTACATCGATACGCTGACCATGCCGCGCCGGGCGCTCGGCCGGCTGCTCGACTTGGCCGAAGAGCTCGCCGCCATGAACCGGACGCTGAAATTTTCTGCCGCGCGCAAGGAGATCGTGTTGATGGCCGGCGACCACGGCATCGTCGCGCAGAAGGTCTGTCCGCAGCCGTCGAGCGTGACGACACAGATGGTCTACAACTTCGTGCGGGGCGGGGCCGGGATCAATGTTCTGAGCCGCGTCGCGCGCGCTCATGTTTCGATCGTCGACATGGGGGTCGCGTCGGATCTGTCCGGACTGGTGCAGGCCGGAGCCGTGATCGACTGCAAGATCGCTCCCGGGACCGCCGATTTTTCCCGGGGGCCGGCCATGAGCCGCGAGCAGGCGGTCGCCGCGCTTGAGGCCGGAATCCGGGTCGCGCAGCAACTGGCGCCGAAGGTCGATGTGTTCGCCACCGGCGAGATGGGGATCGGCAACACGTCGCCCTCGTCCGCGATCGTCGCCGTGCTCTCCGGCCTCACCGACCCGGCGCCGTTCGTCGGGCGCGGAGCCGGGCTCGACCCGTCGAAACTCGCGCACAAGGCGGCCGTGATCCGGCGCGGCATCGAGCTGAACCGGCCGGACCCCGCTGACGGCGTCGATGTGCTGGCGAAGGTCGGCGGCTTCGAGATCGGCGGCATCGCCGGCCTGGTGCTCGGGGCGGCGCGGCTGCATAAGCCGGTCGTGGTTGACGGCTTCATTTCAAGCGCCGGGGCATTGATCGCCGCGGCGCTCTCCCCGGCCTCGCGCGATTACATGATCCTCGGTCACGGCAGCGCCGAACCGGGTCATGTCGCGATGGCGAAGCTGCTCGGCAAGCAGCCGCTGCTGGATCTCGGCATGCGACTCGGGGAGGGGACCGGCGCCGCGCTCGCGCTGAACCTGCTCGACGCCGCGTCGGCGATCATGAATGAAATGGCGACCTTCGAATCGGCCCGGGTGACCGAGGAGGGGCTGAAGTGAGGACTTTTCTCGCCGCCGTCTCGATGCTGAGCGCACTGCCGCTCGGGCGATTCTGCCCGACCGAAACGGAGCTGCGGCGGTCGCTGAATCTGTTCCCGGCCGCCGGGCTTCTCTTCGGGGCGCTCTTTTACGGGATCGGCTGGTGTCTCGCCGGATATTGCGCGCTGCTGCCGGCGGCAATGCTTCTCGCGCTGCTGCCGGAGGCGCTGACCAAGGGACTGCATCTCGATGGACTGGCCGATACGGCCGACGGTTTCCTGTCGGGCCGTTCGCGGGAGCGGAAGCTCGAGATCATGCGCGACAGCCGGACCGGCTCGATGGGCGTCGCGGCGATCTTCGCGCTGCTCGGCATGAAGTTCGCGCTCTTTGCATCGCTGCCGCCGGAGCTGCTGCCGGCGGCGGCAGGGCTCATGATGCTCGGCGGCCGCTCCGGGATCGTGCTCTACATCGGCATGAGCCGTTATGCCCGTCCGGACGGCATGGGGGCGATCTGGTACCGGGAGAAGCCTTTCGCGGGGATTCTGCTCGCTCTCCTGCTGCCTTCGGCGGCAGGCTGGTTTTTCTTCGGCGTTCCGGGCTGCTTTGCGGGGCTGGCGCTTGCCGTGTTCGCGTTCGTCTGGAGCCGCATTACGAAGCGGGTCATCGGCGGCGCGACCGGGGATACGATCGGCTGCTGCGAGGAGCTCTCCGAACTGCTGATTCTGGCCGGGGCGCTGGCCGTATGCTGAAACCGAAGGTCGGCATCAGCGCCTGTCTGCTCGGGCGGCGGGTCCGCTACGACGGCCGGGATAAGTTCGACCCGCTGCCGGCGGAGGTGCTGGCCGGCCGGATCGAATGGGTGCCGGTCTGTCCCGAGGTCGAATCCGGGCTGCCGGTGCCGCGCGAACCGATTCAGCTCGAGGGGGACCCGGCTGCCCCGGAGCTGCGCGGCGTGCGGTCGCATGCGGAGCTGACCGGCATGATGTGCGCCTTCTGCGAACGCCGCGCGGCGGAGCTGGATGGGCTCTCCGGTTTCGTTTTCAAGAGCCGCTCTCCCTCCTGCGGGCTGGCGGTGCCGGTTTACGGCGCGGACGGCGCTGCGGCGGGTTCCGCCCCGGGCTTTTTCGCCGCCGCCTGGCGGAAGCGGTATCCCGGACTGCCCGCCGTCGAGGCCGAGGCGCTGCATGACGAAACATGCCTGCGGCGGTTTCTGGCGGCTTTACAGATCGAGAAGTGAACCGTTCCGCGATTCGAGCAGGAGCCCGAGCGCGATCGGTGCATTGGTCCAGCCTGTGTAGATGCTGCCTGCGCCGCCCTCGTAACAGTCGCCGCCGCCCCATCTCCCGGCATGAAGATCGAACATGCCGCGCCAGCAGCCGTGGAAGAAGGCGCTTTCGCTCCGGTCCTGAATTGAGAGCAGGAGTTCGAGCTGTTTCTCCTTCGCCGCGGCGATCTGTGCGTCTCCGGTCAGTTTCGCCGCCATCTGCAGCGCGAGGAACGACCAGTTGACCGTATAGACCGTATCGACCAGGTGCGTTCCCTTCGGTGCCTCGTAGTGTTCGGCCGGAATGTTCCCGGTCTCCGGGTCGAGCTTCGAGAGGATCAGGTTCGCGGCCCGTTCCGCAAGCGCGCGGTCGGCCGCTTCGCCGAAGGCGCGGAACGCCGTTGCCGCCCCGAGCAGGGCATAAGCGTGCTCGCTGACCGTGAATGCTTCGAGCGTTTCCGCCAGATAGTCGTGATAGCGCCGCACCTGCTCCCGATAGTCCGGGGCCGGTCTGCACAGGAAGGCGCGCGAGAGCGCCATCGCCGCAAGCGACCCCCAGTGCGGCAGTTCGAGCCTGCCGTGCCAGCGCTGCTCGGGGTCGCGCCAGGTGCCGGGCTCCTGCGGGTTCTCCGCGCCGAATGTGCGCCGCATGGCCGGGACAAGCGAGTCGGCCAGTATGAGCGCCCAGTTCCGCAAATCGTATTTCGCATCGAACTCCGGGCTGCGGTCGGCCAGCGCGAGCGGGATGAAGATGCACCAGGCGTTGTCGTCGAAGTAGACCACATCGCGCCATTTGATGTGCGACCAGTTCCAGCTTCCCGCCGGGAACGCCGGATCGCAGCGGTTCAGCAGCCCGCTGCGGAAATAGAGGTAATCGAGCAGCTTCTCCCCGATTCGGCCGGCCTCTTCCGCAATGCCGTACTCCGCCGCAATGCGGAAGAGCAGCGCGGCTTCGAAATTGCAGTCGGCCCGGCGCTGTTCAAGCACATAGCCTTCCGGCTTCCGGCTCCACGCCGGGAACTCATTCAGCATCTTTTCCAGCGCCGGACCCTCCGCAACGCTCAGCCGTTCGGCGACCCCCCAGCCGCCGTCGGCCGGGTCCATGACGCCGGAGCGTTCGAACCACTTGAGATTCCGTCTTGCCGCTTCGGCGATTCGGGCATTCCGTTCCATCGTATTTTGTCTCCTGAATGTTGCTGAATCATTTTAGTTTTATTTTGTTACCATAGCCCCGATAACCGCAAAATGCAAGCCGGCTTCTTGCAAAAACGGGACGGAAGGATTATTTTAGTAAAACGGCAACTGCGGAAGGGGAGGTGTTTCATGGCGAACAAACGGGCGAAACTCAGCGATATCGCGCGGGAGGCCGGCGTTTCGCTGACCGCCGCCTCGTTTTATATCAACGGCAAGGCGAAGCAGTACAAGCTTTCGCCCGCGACCTGCGAGCGGCTCGAGGCCGCCGTCCGCAAGTATGACTACGTGCCGAATCTGTTTGCCCGGGCGATGCAGCAGAACCGGACGTTCCTGATCGGGCTTCTGGTCCGCGACCGGATCAACTCGTCGTTCTGGAGCGACATCATCGCCGGAATCGAAAACGGCATCGCGGCATCGGGCTGTCATCTCGTGCTGGCCGGTTCTCATGTCGATGCGGCCGGCGAGCTTGACGCGATCCGGCAGATGCGTGCCAAGGGGGTGGACGGCTATGTCGTCAGTCCGGTCATCGGCGGTGACGGCGGTTTTCCGAATCTCTCCGAATTGCAGGAGCTCGCCGCCTTCCGCCCTGTGGTCGGGCTCAATGCGGAACTGCCCGGCATTCCGTCGGTCTACAACGACGACGTCATCGGCGGACGGCTTGTTGCCGAGTGTTTCCGGCGGCATGGCCATCGGCGGGTGGCGCTCCTCGGGAGCGGCGGATATTTCGCTCTGCCCCGTTTTCGCGCCTTCGAAGCGTTCTTTGCGGAGCGCGGCATTGCGCCGCTGCGGTTGTCCACCCCGGCCGAAGCGCTGGAGCGGTGCAGCGAATTTTCAGCGGTCTTCTGCGGCAACGACTATCTGGCCGCCGCACTCTGCAGCAATGCCGCCTCCGCCGGAATCCGCATCCCGGAACGTTTCTCCGTGATCGGCTACGACGGACTCGACTGGCTGAAGCTCCTCTCGCCGCGCCCGGGGACCGTCGTTCAGCACAAGGGCGAACTCGGCGAAGCGATTGCGGCCCAGCTCCTGCGGGCGTTTGATTGCGGCAGTTGCGAATCCGTTCGTTTCGTTCCGCAGCTTGAAATCGGCGATACGGTCGGCCCTGCCTGATCGGTCTCGCCGATAGGCCGTGCGGGCCGGCGGGGCGTTTCACCCCCCGGTTCCTCCCGCGCCGCATCAGGGACTTATCCCGAATCATGAAATCGTTCTTCCCGCGTTAAACTCACGCTCGTCCTTCCGGTCAGGCCAGAAACTCCAGCCCGACCACGTGAGCATCCATGCGCTCTCCGGGGCGGAAGCTGCATTTGTAGTTGATGCTGAGGGTCGTTCCGGCCCCCTGGCGCACGACTTTGAACACCGCGCGATGTTTTCCCGCCGGGAGCTCGACGATATCCAGGTTCAGATTTTCCGGTGTGCGGAAGGTTTCGAATTCCGCACGGGCCAGCTCCCGGCCGTCGAGCCAGAAGACCAGCGGGCAGCTCCGGCCGATAGAGATCGGCATTTTCATCGGCTCCTTCGTTATGAATTCCGAAACCAGGTAGAAGACGGCCGGCCCCTGAAAGCCGAACGCCTCGTCCACCGGGATCAGGTCGTCAAACGCATTGATCCTGCCGTGCGGCGCCGGTTCGAAGGTCCCGGCCGCGAGTCCGGCTTCGTCCGGTCCCTGAAGATCGAGCCCGGCCCGCATGTTCAGATGGTAGTTGCGAATCGCCGTGGAGCGGTTCCGGAAGCAGCCGGCCGGAATGTGCTGCTGATACGGTTCTTCGCCGAGCCTGACCTGCGGAACGGTCGCGAAATTGCCCCAGTAAGGCCCGTAGATCCGCCACGGGGTCGCCGCCGCGAATCCGAACTCATAAACCGCGCCGCAGAATTCAGCTTTGATCGGATCGCCGTCGAGAATCCGTTCCGGGTTGAGATGGCGGACCCGGACCGGCACTCCGGCATTGCCGCCGGCAGGAATTTCGACCGTTCCGTCATATTCCAGCGCGAAATTTCCGCTGCCCGTCAGGCGAAGTTCGCCCCGGCGGGTCTGGCCGGAGAGGTTGCAGATGCGGAGCACACATCTCGCTTCTCCTCCGGCGGCGATCGCCGGGAGCCCCTCGTATTCGACTTCGAAACGGAAATCACGTTTGCGGACCGGAAGCCGGAAAGCTTCCACTTCGGCCGGAACCCCGGTCAGCCGCAGCTGCCGGTTCCAGAACCGGCCGGCTTCGGGCCCCAGCCTCGCGATGTCGGCGGCCAGGTCACGGATTCGGTCGGAGCGGCGGTGCACGTCGAAATTAGTGACGTAACCTGTGTCGATCACGCCGTAGTTCCGCTGGAGTGCTTCCGCCCCCATCACGGTGCCGAGGATCGCACCGGCAATGCCGCAGGTGCAATCGGTGTCGAAGCCGCTGTTGAGCGCGATCAGCGTCGCCTGCTCGAGATCGCCGCCGCTTTTGAGCAGAGCCATCAGCGTAATGCCGATGTTCTCGAACATATTCGTACAATCCGGATGGCCGTAGTGGCGGAGAATCCGCTCGTGGACGACACGCCAGTCGGCCTCTTCCCGGCAGAAGCGCCGGGTGTCGCGGACCAGCCGCGCCAGTTTCGACTGCTCCGGAATGACCCGCAGCCCCGCATCGATCAGCCGGTCGATGTCGCTCTCCGCAAAAGCCTCGGCTTCCATCGCCGCGATGAAGGCTTCGGAATAGACCGATTCCGCCGAGTGGTCGATCTGTCCGTCCCGGCGGCAGATGCGCCCGGCCAGCTCCGGATCTCCGGCAGCGAGACACGCCCAGATTTCCGCCCGGATGCAGCAGCCCATGCCTTCATGATAGAAGTGATTGTTGTAGGTTCCCGAGGCCGGCGGATGGATGCCGCGGCGGAAGTTGCGCTTGAAGTAAGCATATTCGCCGGGATTGTAGGGGACTTCGGCGAGGAACGCCTGCGCCAGATCGTCCGCGTCGAAGTCGAGCCCGATCGTTTCGAGCACATTGAGCCAGAGAATCTGCAGTTCGAGATCGTCGTTCGGCTCCGTGATCAGCCAGAATGCGGGATCGAACGCATAATCGAAAAGCTGCTTGCAGCCCTCCAGCGGGGCGCCGATCGACCCGCAGATGCACTTGCCGAGCCAGCAGCCGTAAACTTTATCGAAATAGGTGGCATAATCCATTTGCCGGACGGTTTTTTCCGCCGTATTGTCAGTGTTCATTGTTGATCCTTTCGCCTGTTTTCCGGTTTCTGTCATATCATACACCCGTTTCCGGAAAATAATTGTACGGGATCACCGATAATTTGTACGATTCGACGATATCGGCCGCTTTCCCCGCCGCCGGGAAGGCTGAAATTGTTCGATCGAGTGCAGAAACGATTGCTGAGGCGATTTCAATTATCCGAAATAAACAGCAGGAAGAACGTTCGCGGAGGCAGCCGGAAATCGATCGGGTTGAAGCGGCGATTCGGCAATGTGAAAAAGAAAAGTCTGCTTTGCTGGATACTCTGATCGCATCCAGAAGCAACCTCAATGCTGAATTCCTGAGTGTGCTGAATGAAAAAACAGAACGTGTTTCTGTCGAGATGGAGCGCTTGCCGGCGAAGCGCGATATTCTGAATCAAGAACTGCCGCCGGAAGAAGATTTTTAATAGTCGAGCGATTGAGATTCTTCGTCAGCTGCGTTACGTTTCAGACAATCTGGTAACAGCAAACGATCCGTTTGCGCTTCGACAGGTCTTGCTTGCTGAAATTGAAAGAATTCAGCTGACCCGCGACGGTGATTTCCAAATATACGGCAGTTCGCCTGATTGTAAAGGATGGTACCCGGGACGTGAGACGTCACCGGTGCCGTTTTTTACCTCAAGATTGGCTGCAACAGATTGATGCACAATAAAAAACTATCGTTCTGATCCGATCCCATGCAAGGCATCTTGAATTGTCAAAACGGCACTTTTTGGCACATTTTCATCTTCAAACGGCACAAAACGGCACCATTGAAACGTGTGGTACCCCGGCTCCAATCCTGAAATCAAACAACTGATTTACTATAACTCTTCATGTTCGTCATTGCAAGCCGGTTTTTAATATTTTCTTTTGAAATAATGTAAAATATTATTGACATTCATCATGATCTGTGATAGTTTAAATTGGCATAACAAAGGAGAAAACAATGGCGAAGCGTACCACAGTGCTGTTTCCGAAAACAATTGAGCTGCTGCAGGAGTTCGGCGAGAACCTGCGCTTGGCGCGTTTGCGCCGCAATATCACCTCTGCGCTTCAGGCGGAACGGGCCGGAATCAGCCGGGCTACGCTGTCGCAGATAGAGAAAGGCTCGCCCTCCGTTTCGCTTGGCAGCTATGTGCAGGTGCTGGTTTCACTCGGATTGGAACACGATCTGCTGAAGGTTGCGGCCGACGATGAGCTTGGCCGCAAGTTGCAGGATGCCGGACTATCCGTCCGCAAGCGTGTCACGTCCAAAAGGAACAAGTGAAGATGGAACGAAAAACCGTTTATGTTTACAGTGACTGGCATGCCGATGCGACTCCTCAACTGATGGGTGAATTGCAAATTCAGATTGTCCGAAGGAAAGAGATTTTTGCGTTTGAGTTCAATCCGGCCTGGTTGAAGTCGAATGACACGCGCATCCTCGATCCTGATCTTCAACTGTTCGCCGGTCCGCAATACGCTGCCGGTGACAAGAACAATTTCGGCCTGTTTCTCGACTCGTCCCCGGACCGCTGGGGGCGGCAATTGATGCGGCGGCGGGAGGCGATCCGGGCACGCAATGAAGAGCGTTCACCGTCGCCATTGCAGGAGTCCGATTATCTGCTGGGCGTTTACGATGAAACCCGCATGGGAGCGATCCGCTTCAAGGTATCACCCGATGGAGAGTTTGTCAACAATGACCGGGCGATGGCGGCTCCGCCCTGGACCAGTCTGCGCGAACTGGAAGCCGCCAGCCGTAATTATGAGGATGAATCGCAATCCGACAACGAACATGAGAGATGGCTGTCGATGCTGCTTGCTCCCGGCTCTTCATTGGGAGGCGCACGTCCGAAGGCGAATGTACTCGATCCGGAAGGCAATCTCTGGATTGCCAAGTTTCCGAGCAAGGCGGATTCCGCCGACACGGGAGCCTGGGAAATGGTCGCACACCAACTGGCAAGGCAAGTCGGCCTCCGCCTGCCGGAGTGTCGGCTTGAGAAGTTTTCCAGGAATGGCTCTACTTTCCTGACCAGGCGTTTCGACCGCAACGGCAACCGCCGTATCCATTTCGCTTCGGCCATGACGCTGCTCGGCAAAACCGATGGGGCCGATTATCAGGACGGAACCAGTTATCTTGATATTGCCAAATTCATCATGCAGTACGGCGCTCAGCCTGAAGCCGACTTGCGGGAACTCTGGAAACGGATCGTCTTCAGCATAGGAGTAAAGAATACCGACGACCATCTCCGCAACCACGGTTTCCTGCTGACGCCTCAAGGCTGGATACTCTCTCCGGCCTACGACATCAATCCCAATCCGAATGGCACCGGTCTTGCTCTCAATATCTCGGAAAACGACAATGCCCTTGATTTCGATCTCGCGCGGGAAGTCGCGCCGCTTTTCCGAACTGACACAGACACGGCCGATTCTTTCATTAAGCAGACCGAAGAAAGCATTCTAAACTGGCGTAAGATCGCCGATCGCTGTGCGCTCAGCCGTTCCGCGCAAGACGATATGGCCTCGGCATTCGATTAGATAAGCGATGAATTGCAAAATTATTTAGTCTTATTTGTATTAGATGCAATGTAATTCTTTATCATAACTGCGAGAGGAGAATATCATGGGACAAAAAATTCATAGAGAAATCCAATTGCAACCTCAAGAAGCATTCTGGTTGGATTTGATGCAACTGCCTCACTGCATTGAGCTCGAAAAAGAAATAATACTTGATGCCAAGTTGCAATTGCTATTTTCACCGCCTTATCTCGGTATCGATCTTGAGAAAATTTTTCAAACCACTTTGGAAGATGGCTGGCTACTTCCCATCAATGGGACTCGATTTGCGGTAAAAGAGAAAACGATTTATGTTGAAGTACACGATTCTGTCGCAGAAAAATTAACGATCTTGCAAAAGCAGAAGAAAGAGTTAGAGCGCGAGATTATCCAATTAACAAATTTAATCTGTACACAAAACTCTAAAAGAATCCGTGCCAAAAGAATAGAAGAAAACCAAGATTCAAATTCCTTAAACTCAATTGGTAGTAGTAATATCTCTTATACAAATATTCCATCCATGAGAGCTGCGGATATCAGTACCTTGGAAACTTATCGGAATGAAAAAGCAAATGAACTTCAGCAACTGCAAGTTTCAATCAATCAGTATAAAAATAGTTTAAATTCCTGCCAAATCAATAAAGTTGCTTTCGTTTTTCCGCTTGGATGCAGCGTTCCCAATAATTATGAACAGATTTTAAAATGCCTTTACGTTCATCATAATTATTGTCAAGACAATTGTTGTTCTTACAAGCGAGATTGTGCATATTTGCAGACACTTGCCAATATAAACCTCGGAGTTTCCACATCTGCAGATGTCTTACATCAGCAGAAAGTTTCACTTTATAATCTCTGGCACCAAAACTATCCACATATCAGTGATCGAGCGCAGAAAGCCAAAGAATGGGGAATCGATATTGATCATCCAGAAAAATTGTCAAATAAAACAAGCTATTGTTATCAAATATTTAATAGCAATCCCAATGTCAATCAGGGGTCAATTATATTCAATACGACAAAGAATCAACCTTTTTCTACCGTAAATTTTGGGAGCAAAGGAACTTACAAAATTGCAAACGTTATTTCTGTTGTAAACAACCAATTCCAAGAACTTCCTATAATTCCTGCAAAATTATTAAATCTTGACAAAATTGCTGAAAATCGTGACGTACCAATATGCTTTACTGATAGTTTGGAACTCGCTCGTGTTGCCCCGCAGGCTCTCATAGGCCCTTGCATCTTTACTTCGTACTACGGAGCGCAGTTTGATGGATTTGAAATAGATTTTTATCCTTTCCGCGATCGCACTGTGTATTATGTAATAGTGGAACATTCAGGTTTAACGCGAGAACAGGTGATGGATAGGGTACATGCCAATTACCTGCAGATGAAAGCTCAAGTAAAAAATATCAATTTAAATTTTGTTGAACTCAATGGATTTCGGAAGGAGGAAGATTCTTGGCATTTTTCCATGCAGAGAATTTCAGAACAAAATTTTTGTGAACGTTATTTTTCCTCTTCCGCACCTGATAAAGTAGAACCTCCTTCTGTGTCATTGTCTCGTCCGACCAAAGAATCAAAATCCTCAACACCTCCTTTATTGGGTCCGCTGATTGAAGCCGGTCGTTATATTTTGCTGGTAGGCGGTAAACATAGTGGAAAAACAAAGTTTGCAATCGCGGTTGCTGCGGCAGTCGCCTCCGGAAAAGAGTTAGTGCAGATATTACGTCCGGAGAGAACAATGAAGCATGATGTGCTTTATTTAGATTTTGAGTTGGGAGAAAAAACTTTCGAAAATGATACTCAAAAAATCTTGAAAAATTTCTTTGGTGATGTTGCCAATCATCCGTTTCTTCACATAGAGCACCTGAATGGTCAAGGTATAAATATCCACTCGCCTGACGGAATCGAAAAAGTTCGCAATGTAGTTGAGAAGTATCGAGAAAAGGATTTGAAACTTTTGATCATCGATAATATTACTGCTGTATCCGGCCATGCGGTGGCTGATAATTCAGGCTGGAACCAGTATACCTATCCCTTTATCACCGAGCTGACCAATGCTGGAATGACCGTGATTGTGATTGCACATATTGATGCGGGTTCTCTGCGTGGAGGCAAACAAAAATTTTACAACGGAACGGAATGTATTCTTCTGTCCAAGACACCTGGGAAGAAAATTCCCAAACAATATTGGATTACGATAGAGCGCCCATATGTCATTTCCAAATATCCATACGCAGAACATCACCCGATGACGATCTGCATAAACGAGGAAAATGAACGTGCTAAAATAAGTTTTGACAAATCTTATTTAGAAAATATTTTATCTAATAAATCCATCTCAGCTCATGACTTGGGATTCTGGTTTAATGTTACTCAGAAAACAATTCGAGAATGGCAGAAAAAACTAACGTGAGGCCGGTTACTTCTCAACCGTAAACACGTTTATTTTGATCTGAGAAACGTTTATCTTTACCGGAAGAACGTTTATTCTTCAAAGATAAACGTTCCTTTCTTGTTTTTGTAATAAAATGTTTATTAACAAGTAATTGCATTCGTTCGTGCGTAGTTTTGACTGCTATAAAAGTACAGTTCTTCCATGTTTCTTGCGTATATAAAAAATATTCTTTGATATTTATTGTTTTAGCCAGTTTGGTGGATTCGAGAATAAACCTCGAATCCACCAAACTGCAATATGCTTTGGGGCTAGATAATCATTTACTGTTATTCTACTTCTTCGCTTGTTAAAATAAATCTGATAATATCGGAATTACGATATCTGACGCTGGTGCCGACCATCTTCCGCTTGAATGGGAAATAGCCTTCCCGCTCAAGCCGTTTAAAGTTGGCAAGACTGATACCGAGCATGGTTGCGGCTTCGGTCTGGTCAACCAATTTAGGAATTACCGTCGGCAACGGAGTTCCTTTGTCAGCCAGATGTTTGAGCTGAGCGATGATTTCCCGGTATTCCGGAATCGTAATCAGATTGGATTCAGTCAGTGGATGAAGTAATTTTCCGATGAGGCGGACGGTCTGATAGCGGATGGGATTCTGATCCATGTATGCGCCCCTCCTTTTGAGCGCATACGATTGCGGTCTATGAATATTTTTTTACCTTTGACTCTGCATTATCTTATACGATTCCCTAACTGTAAAATTCCCTCCATTCTGCATTGCCGACAGTCGTCTTATGAAAAGCCGTGGAAATGCGAGCGACAGACAGCTATCTCCAGTTCGGTTATTAGAAATAGCGAAATAATATCCAACATATAAGCAGCAGTATTTGATCTCCACACTCAGATGACAGCCAGAATAAACAATCCATATTCCCGGAAGTTGATTTCTGATGATTGTTCGAATCCATCATGAGAACAATTACTGAACAGAAATCAACCATACTATATTCAACAGGAATTTACTCGAAGGAAGAAACCATGCCGAAAAGACACCATCACACGGAAAGCCGGTTAAACAATTTATCCGTAAATGCCGATCCGGAACATCCTGTTTATCGTGAAGCAGCCACCGAGATTCAAAAACGATTGCGATATATGACCGAGAAACACAGCCAGGTATTTGTGGGGCATTTGGAGTTTCGTTTCCCTCCTGAAATGGAACCCCAGAATGACAATCGGCATATTTCCAATGCGGTACGCAAATGCCGGATGAAGTTGAAGCGGGAGGGGATCGACGCCCAGCTTGTCTGGGCACGGGAACAACGTAATTCCGCTCAACCGCATTATCACTGCTACCCGATCTGTGACGGCAATAAAGTACAGCATGTTCAGCGGGTGGCCGGATTCTTCAATGAGATCTGGTCCCGTGAGATTGACGCATCTCCAGAATCCAATTATGTACGGTATTGCCCTCCGAAGGAACAGGCGGACAACGATACCGGCATACGGATTCGCCGTCATGGTTCAGATGCGGAAACGCAACTGCATAATGCCTCACACTGGATGAGTTATGCCGCGAAAGTGAATGAAAAAGAGAAGACACCGGAGGGATGTCGGATGTTCGGATTTACGCATATACCGAAGGCATGATTGAAACGGCTGTAAAAAAATACAGAGAATCTGCTATGATATGAGAGTCCGGCAGGGGCCGGCTGATGATAATTGGATTACCGGCTCGTGTGCGGTAAAACGCACCGGCCGGACATCCCCAAAAATCTTTTTATTTTTGGAACAACAATATTATGACAGGCATCCTCCTGTCGTTTACTCATAACACTCCAAATGAGGTAAAATCATGACCAACGCAGAACTGAACACATTTCTCGACCTGGAATGGCACTGTGCCGCTTTTACGCCGGAAGAAGCATCCGTTTCAGCGCCCTTATCCCCGAAACAGTGGGCGCGCATTCTCTCACGGCATCCGGAGCTTCAGGAGTTTTGTCCGTTTGCGGAGTTCACTCCCGGTGACTGGGTTGTCGTCCTTGAAAAACAACTGCCCTTTGCATGGCGCTGCTCCTGCTGGAAAGATTTCACCCCGCATCAGTGGCAGCGACTGTTACGGCACCAACCGACTTTGCTCCATTACTGTGAAATACCGGATCATCCGGCTGTGCGGAGTGGGTTGCTGGCGAGTGACTGGCCTTTTGAAAAAGAGATCGATACGAGTGATTTTACGCTCGGTGACTGGTTCTGGACCGTCAAGCATAATCCGAGCACGTGGTTTCAATGTCCCTGCCGGGAACAGTTCACGAAACCGATGTGGTGGAGCATCCTGTACAGTTCAGCCGACCTGCTGCCGGATTGCCCATGCCTTGACAAATTCAGTGACGAAGACTGGCGTCGTCTTAACATCATTCCGAAATTAAAGGACCGGATACGTACTCGTGAACAATTCCGGAAATTGATCGACCTGACCAGGTATCCGTTCCGCAATTCCAGATTCGACGAATGATCCATCCGATATTCCGGCATGAATCGAAAAAAGAGATACGCGTCGTTGCTGCGTATCTCTGAAGTCTTCAGTCATCTACGCCTTGAACCGCAGATGACATTTCGGACAGCGATACAGACCGATTACATTTTCATCGATCAGTTTGCCAGCCTGAGCGCCGATCACACCCCCAGAAGTGATTCCCCAGAGGAGATTCAACACGGCTCCGGCTGCCGCACCGATGGTCGTGCCGACAACTCCCAACGCACTTCCGGCACGTGCACCGCGAACCATGCCGACAATCACGACAGCTCCTCCTGCGGTAATCCCGGTTGCGGTTCCAACCGTACTGGCCTGATGAAGCGGGTTCGCAATCGAAGCACAATTCGGACAAAAGACTTTCGCCATAGTAACGACTCCTTCTTTCAAGTGATAAAACCGGCGACCGAAGCCGCCGGGGTGCATGATACTCCGGAAATCGCACCACTTTTTTCCGGAGGGCGTACCAGGGCAGAGCGCCGTGGACTACTTCCAGAGTTCCGCCGGTTTGCCGTCCAGTCCAAACAGTCGGGTCAGGCTGCGGTAGCACTGGTCGGCACGGGCGGGACTGTACTTTTTGGCGGTTTCGGTGAAGGCGTTCAACAGGCTCCACCGGGTCGGCTCGACGAACTCCTCATGCCGGGGATGTTTGAACTCCTTCCAGACGGTCAGAATATCACATGACGGAATCGCCTGACGTTCCGCCGCCACCACCAGCGAAGCACGAACTTCATCATCATTGAGTTCATCGATCTTCAACTCTTCTGCTACGTTTTCCAAAGTCAAAAACTCCAGCTCCAGAGCGTTCACTGCTTCCAGAACCAGACCGTTCAGTTCGATCCGGGAGGTGTGACGCCGTTTCAGAACCATGCTGCCACCAAGACATAAATTGCTGCAGCAAATGACCGAGAGCCCCGCCGCCAATCCCACCGCCAGCGTGCGATCATGGCTGTTGCGGATGCCGATACAGCGCGACCACTCCGTGCTTGAAGTCCGATTGATCCGCATGACCCCAAACATCCGCTGACCGTCACGGGCCAGACCGTATTGCTCGTCGAGAATTTGCCAGTTGTGCGCCTTGACCACATCGGTTACGGCGTCGATCACCTCACAGTGCGGTACCGGTTTCCAACTCGCGGTAGCGGTCGGCGTCGGAACCATTGCGATCTCGTCACGCCCGACGAACTTCCCTTCACTCATCATCAGTCCCATGATTTCACCTCCATTTCTTTAAATGCCACTGTCTGCAACGGTCTCGATACGGACACTCCGCACAGGCGAATGATGTTTCATTCGGCAGGAACACGCCTTTGTTGATCGCGTACTGCGCCCGGTTCGCCAGCGCCTCGAAGCGCCGGAAGTCGTGGAATCCGCGACTGGTGTAATGACTCTCACAGCCCGGATTCTTTGTCTTGGTGATGACATCGAACCGAAAGAGTGGAGCCGTTCCGTTCTGTTTCTCGTAGGCATAGCTGAACACCGTTGCCTGAAGATCGCGGTCGGCTTTCCCGGCTGGCCAGCGGTTCGCGGAGGTTTTCCAATCCACGATGCAGACATCCCGTCCATCCTGAACCAGTAAATCCCATTCACCGATCAGGGGCTTGTTCAGTCCGGGAACGTCAATCTTGAACGCTTGTGCCACACCTTTGACCGTGTAGTAATCCGACCAGTTCGCCAGCGCCGCATCCAGCATCTTCGTTGCAAGGTCGATCACCGTATCGAAGTTCTCGCCCTCCTTGTAGATCAGGTTCGGGGTAGCTTCGGCTTCGATCTTGAACGCCTCTTCAAACTGTCCGACGATCTCATCACGGGTCAGCGAACCGCCCATCATGCACTCCCACGCCTGAGCGGTCAATGCCGAATGGAATGCCTTGCCGAATGGCAAGCAGACCGAAGTCCGTTCAACCTCGGCCTGATCCACGTACCGGTACATGAATTGCGCCTGACAGATATTGAGGTACGTATTCAACGCCGAATACGACCAGTGCGGTTCCTGCCGCAGTTTGTCGATGGTCGCCATTACGCCGCCCTCCATTCGTCGATCTGATCCGAACACTGCTGCCGGGTCAGATGCTGGATGTCCGGCACCTGAAACCGCGCCGCGATCTGCTGCGGAGTGATGCCGCGCTGCCGGGCAAGGTCGAGCAGATATGAGAGCTGCTTCGGACTCGCCGGAGCCTCATTCTGACGTACGCCAGACCTGCTGCGTTGAGAACCGTTTCGCGGCGCTCCGGCAGCCGGACGACCGCCGTAATTCGCGGGGCTTTTTCCATGTAATTCGGCTTCGACGGAATTCCGTACCAGATCGAACGTTTCATGAATACGGGTCTGCAACTGATCTTGCGTGAGACCATCCGGCAGCTCCACTTCGACTGACGCATGATAGCTCTGGCTCGAATATTCCTCACCAGCCGGAACCTTCTTTGAATATGACGCATTGAGTTTCAACATTTTTTCGATTTCCTATTGAAATATTTTGTATTTACGTTATATTGATACCGACGAAGGAGGCGCGAATGAATTTTGAATGGGATGAAAATAAGGCGGCAACCAATCAGCAAAAACATGGAATCACTTTTCAGGAAGCTGCAACGGTATTTCAGGATGAAGATGCGCTGCAGATTTTCGACCCCGACCATTCGGAGGGTGAGGACCGTTTCATCCTGTTGGGAATGAGTTCCATTTTGCGGATTTTAGTGGTCTGCCACTGTTATCGCGCCAATGACGATGTGATTCGGATCATTTCCGCACGGAAAGCAACCCGGAACGAAAGTTCCACCTACAAGAGGAGGAAATGAAATGAGAGCGGAATACGATTTTTCCAATGCAGTCAAAAACCCTTATGTGAAGCCTCGGAAAACTGCGGTGACAATCCGGCTTGATCCGGCGACCGTGGAGTATTTCAAATCGCTGGCAAGCGAAGTGTCACTGCCGTATCAGACGCTTATCAATTCGTTTTTGACTGACTGCGCCAAGCGCAAGGTAAAACCGAATATCAAATGGAGTTGATGAATTTCAGATTGCCATTCTGATCCGCTCAATGGCGCGTTTCGCCTGAATGAAATCCCGCTCTTTCTGCTTTTGCGCAAGCTGAACTTCTTTGACCTTGCGTACCAGCAAGGTCGATTCGTCCAGAGCGAGTTTGAGTTTATTCCGGAACGTATCGATGGTATTGTAGAGTTCATCCAGCGGATTGGTTTCGGGTTCATGGTTCGGGGCGACCGTCTGCACCTGAGCTGACACCACTTTGTTTTCGACGTTTTCCATTTTGTTTGTTTCCTTTTCTGGTTGATGTTTGGGTAATATGTGAATCGGCATCGCAATATACCGGCCGCTGCCGCCCTCGGCGATGACCGGTATCCTGCCGTCCGAATGCGCCCGGAACTTCGTGTAGCCCTGCTGAAGCATCCGCAGCAGGATATATTTGTTAAGTGCCAGCACCGCACGGGGCTGAACACCGATTACCGTTGCCTCCAGCCGCAGTTCCATATCCGGGAAGTTGTTCGGAACCACGGCCACGCCGCCCGGAACCACGTTCAGCTCGACAGCGTGAAACGGCGGACTGTCGGGAACCGTTTTCAGGAACGTGATGATCCGTTCCGGCTCGTGAATCTCGATCCGGTAATCCAGCGTCTTGTCGGCGGGAATCACCTGCTTCCAATCGGGAAAGTTGCCCGGCAATGCCTTGCCCTGCCACTGGAAACCGCCGATTACGATACGGAACAGCCGCTCATTCCGGCTGCGCCAAAGGTGCAGCGTTCCAGCTTCTTCCGGTCGAGCGGTCAGCAGCGCCAGCGGAAACGGCAGCGTCATATCTTCCGGGATTTTCAACGGACACGGCAGGTTGAGCAACTCTTTACCGTTCGTTGCGGTCAGGCCGTCACGGGAGAGGTTGATGCCTCGCAACACGAGCCGTGCTTCGCGCAGATCCACCACCGGAGCCGCCAGCGCCAGCAGGTTGCCGAAATCCGGCGGCAGTTCGACCGTCACCGCGTCATCCGGGACAACCTCCGTTTCCGGCCAGTCGAGCCGCTTACCGGTCACTTCGACCTCGCCGCCGCGCGTGGAACGGATCAGTTCACGCAACGCCTTATACTCGACCGCAAAATCCTCCACATCCTCGGCCTCGCCAGTCACTTCGACCGTGACGGATTCCACTCCGTCAGTCGCAGTCAGCCAGACCTGTTCCCCGACGCCGAGAAACCGCACCGACCGCTGAACCTCCACCGGAGAAGTCTGCGACACCACCTTGCCGAGCACCTTCAACGCTTCTTGCAGCACACTCTTTCTGATCTTCATTTTCATTACCTCCGTGATGTTAAAACATAACCGGCCCCGGCAGTCTTACGACCGCCGGAGCCGATAACGAACAGGATTGTTCTGATTGCACGAAGGTAATATATAAGTGAAAATCCGTTGAACTACATGAAGCGGAAACTGCTTTCTTGATAAATAACGCCGTGTGCAAGTTTTATTGGTAAAAAACGAAAAAGAGCATGCTTGGGCTATTAATAGCCGAAATATCGATTAAGTTAGGTTAGCTACAACCAACTTAGAAAGGTATTCAAGCATGCTCACGGAAGACTATATCACCGAAGTGTATTGTTTCATAGACAACATGATGAAAGAATGTTGGAAAAATATCAGGAAGCGTGGTCCAGGTCCGAAATTATCGGATGCGGAAGTAATAACGATGGAAATTGCGGGAGAGTCGCTGGGGATGGATTGCGACAAAACCATTCACCGTTACTTTCGAGACCATTGGCGGCACTTGTTTCCGAACCTTGGAACTCGAACCACCTTTTTGCGACAGGCGGCCAATCTTTGGAGAGTCAAGCAGGAAATTCGGAGAATTCTGCTCACCCGTCTTTTGCCGAATGGCAGCCAAATCAGCATTGTTGATGGGTTTCCGATGCCG